>NZ_JBQKJR010000028.1:0-40775 GCF_052117165.1 Agathobaculum sp. LCP25S3_E8 | reverse complement strand
TTCTCGGACATGGTTTGCTGTCTCCTTTCGAATGGTGTGTCGCGACTTCATTCTACCAAAGATCTGCAAACCATGTCTTTTTTGTTTTTGCGAAACTTATTCTACCTGACCTCTGGTTCCGCTTTCATACTACCAAATGTCCGAATAAGGTCTGACACCATAAACATATCTAATAATAAAGAGTGACGCTGCCGATATTGCGTCACTCTTGATGAGATTTCATTTTTCCGTTTTTTGCTCACATCTCACATAGCATAGCGGCTGTATGTGTATCTACGATTAAAACATTGATATATTTTCCTTTTATAGCCGCATATATGGCTTTGGCTTTGTCAGGAAGTCCAGCCACTCCGATTCGCACCGGAATATGGAGATAATCAGGTAATTCGACTGCAATAATCCTATCCCGATAGCGGTTTACAACGCGCTTTCCATCCTGATCAAACAGATGCGAACCAACTTCGCCAGTCAGTTGCTGTCCCTCTTCCAAAACGGCAATATCATGGATATCTACGCCTACAAAGGAGTACCGTAAATCCACACTTTCGTATGCGCCAATACCAACCACAGCGATATTGCAGGACTGAATCACATGATAGGTGTCAATGAAACTCGGTTCTTGCTGCAATGACTTTTTCATTTCCGCACTGCTCACAATAATTGGTGCAAACAACATGAACGGTTTTGCACCCAATCGATTTGAAATATTATGGACAATTTCATTTGCTGCAGTATTTTGCGGTTCGCTGTTTCGGCTGCCCAGCATTTGCACCACAGTTACATTTTTCTTATGTAGAGAGGGCATTTGTTCTGCCATTGCCGCCAATGTATTTCCGCGTGTCAGCCCGATGACATCATTGTCCCGCAGAATGGTAGACAGGTATTGTGCGGCCGCTGCACCCAAATCACGGAACGCATCCTGTTCGCTGGCGATGTCTACAACACGAATGTCAAGCAATCCGAATTTTTCTTTTAAGCGAGTCTCCAATTCCAGCAGTGTTGTGCTGGGATTGGGATTGATGGTAATATGCACAATACCGCTTTCCAGGCAATCCGCCAAAATCCGGTTCACTCTCTGCCGTGACATATTCATTCGTTGTGCGATCTGCTCCTGTGTACATCCCTCTTTGTAATAGTAGTGTGCAACGCGGGTAAATTCTGAAATCTGTGCATCTGTCAGTTTTTTATCCTTCATGCCGATTCCCCCAGCACCTTTACTATCTATATTCTAAACAATACATATGGAAAATGCAACCATTGTTCAAGCAAATCAGCAGAATCTTTCCATAATCACAGCAATACGCTCACACGGAATTTGCCGGGTGTGGCCGCTTCCGCGAATGCGTCCTGAATTTTATCCAGCGGATACTTGTTTTTTTCAATCAGCTGCGACACCTTCACGACTCCTAAATTGAGCATATCTGCCGCCGTACAGAAATCTTTCAAATCCGCACCGAATGTGCCGATGAGTTCCAGACGGCGATAATGAATGACATTGGAATCAATATCGATAGCGGGTGCCGGATAGGCTGCACCGAAAAACAGGATGCGGCCATCCAAATGTTTGACCAAATCCAGCGCCTGCTGGTTTACCTTGGTCGCTGCCACTGCCAGAACGGCCGCGTCCGCACCTTTTCCGTCCGTCAGCCGCATGATTTCCTGCACCGGATCGCTGGCGCTGCTGTCAATCACTTCAAAACCCATTTCCCGGGCAACACGCAGCTTATGCTCCATCAGTTCAGAGACGATCACTCTGCATCCCAGCGCACGCGCCGCCTGTGCATTCAACAGTCCCATGGTTCCGGCGCCAACCACGATTACGGTTTCGAGCGGCTTGACTCGCAGTTTCTCCAACCCCTTCACCACTGCAGCCAGAGGTTCCATAAATGCCGCCTCGCTTGGGGAAAGCGATGGATTCATTTTAATCAGAGCACGTGCAGGGCGAACGGCATAATCCGCATAGGCAAACATACCGCGATATCCGTCCGGACTGATTTTTTTCGGCCCAATTTCGTTATTATCGCATCCGCGGCCGCGTTTGCATCCATCACAAATTCCGCACGTGACGTAGGCCAGCGCAACATGATCGCCGGGTTTCAGATCCAGCACCTTCTCGCCGGTCGCTACAACCGTGCCCGCGCTTTCATGTCCGCTTGCCATCGGATAGCCGCGTCCTTCCCGCAGCCCCAGCCACTGCTGGTAATCCGTCGTGCAAATATTACATGCGTCCTGCTTGACCAGAACTTCATCCGGCCCTATTTCCGGCAAAGGACGCTCTCTCACTTCTGCATGCCCTTTTTCCGTCAGCACACCAAACCGCATGGTTTTGATTTCCATAGCTACCCTCCTAAACGCTTGCCTGCAAAATATTCAGAACATCCTGTTTATCCAGCTTACGCATCCCGCCGATAGGACCGTCTTCGGTTACCAGCGCAGCGATTTCTTCCAATCTGTCACAGGTTACCCCTGCTTCTGTCAATGTGAGCGGCACATCCAGGCTTCTCCAGAAATCGCGCAGCGCGGCAATGCCTGCCTCTGCCGTTTTTTCCGGATGGGCTTCGTCGTATGCGATATCCCACACACGGACAGCAAATTGTGCAAATCTATCCACATGTTCTTTATAAACATATTCCATCCAATGAGGCGTTAAAATGGACAGCGTCGCGCCATGCGCCAGATTGGTAAAGCCGCCTAAAATATGCCCGATGAAATGACAACTCCAATCCGGAACACGGCCGCAGTCGAGCAGCCCGTTGTGCGCCAGATTGCCTGCAAAAACGATTTCTGCGCGCGCATCATAATCGGTTGGATTTTCCAATGTCAACGGAAGATTGTGGATAATTGTGCGCAGCGTTGCTTCGCATAACCGGTCCGTCAGCTCCACATGCGGCTCGGCGGTGAAGTATCGCTCCATCACATGGCTCATCATATCTACTCCGCCAACGGCCATCGGATACCGAGGTACCGTAAAAGTCACTTCCGGGTCCATAATGGCAAACACCGGTCTTGTATGTCCGTTCGAGCCGAGCAGCTTAATATGGCCGTCTTCATTGGTGATAACAGAACCTGCACTGGATTCGCTGCCGGTTGCCGGAATGGTCAGCACAACGCCAACCGGCAGCGTCGTTTGAATGACATGCTTTTTTGTGTAGTGGTCCCAAACATCACCGTCGTATGTAGCACCCAGACCAATTGCTTTGGCTGAATCAATGACACTGCCTCCGCCCAGCGCAAGAATAAAATCAATTTTTTCCCGTTTGCAGATTTCGATGCCTTCCCGCACCTTACTGAGCACCGGATTGGGCTGTACGCCGGTCAGTTCCACAATTTCCAGGCCCTGATCCTGTAAAGACTGGATGACTGTCTGATAAATTGCAGAATTGCGGATGAACTCATCGCCATAATGATGGAACAGCACCCGCTTTCCATAGGGAAGAATTTCTTCTCCCACACAGGATGCCATACCGCGTCCAAAAATAATTTTAGTTGCATTTTGAAACTTAAAATTTCTCATATGCTTTTCTTACGCCTTTCCGTCCGAACCAAACAGTCGAATATAGTGCTCCAGTTTCCGCCGGTATACCTCTGTTCCCACCATGGGAGCAACATTGAAGTTTTTCTTTTTGCCCGCGTACATGTCCAATGCCGCCGCAATGTCAGCATCATCACTGGATTCCCCGCGCATGAAGCATGCCATGGCCTCTCCAGCCGGATCTGCCATATCCGTAAACAAATTGATTTTCTGAATGCCGCATTCGATACATTTTTTCAGATTCTCGTCTCCGGTGCCGGAACCGCCGTGCAGAACAAGCGGCACAGGGACCAGTCCGGCAATATCCCGCAGCAAATCAAATTCCAGTCGCGGCGTACCTTTATATACGCCGTGCGATGTGCCGACTGCCACCGCCAATGCATCCACACCGGTTTCCTCGACAAACCGCTTTGCTTCCTCACGATGGGTCAGGCCGCTGTCACGCGTTTCTTCATATTCCGAACCGGTTCCGACGTGTCCCAGTTCCGCCTCCACGGTGACGCCCATCGCATGTGCGATTTTTACCACTTCGCGCACTTCGCGCACATTTTCTTCAAAAACCAGCTTGGATCGGTCAATCATGACCGAGCTGTATCCGCATCGAAGCGCGCGCATGATTTCTTCAAACGGTCCGCCATGATCCAAATGCAGCGCTACAACGGCTTCCGGATGTTTTCTGGCATAAAATTTTGTTACTTCGGCGGTTTCCTCCATATTGGTCGTGCCAAGACAGGAAATAATCAGCGGTGCTTTCAAATTCAGCGCAGCCTGAAAGCATCCCTGTACCGAAGGGCTGTTATACGCATCGGGCGCTGCAACGCCATAGCCTCCTTTTTTAGCCGCATTTAAAATTTTATCGATTGCTACCAGCATATGTATCCTTATCCTTTCGCTGCATCAATAAATCTCTTGGCACGTTCCGGATCGACTTCATTCCACAGGATGCCGTCCTTTTTGACAAAGGTGCCAACCACCATGCCGTCTGAAATCCGTAAGGCTTCCTTGATATTATTCGGCGTGACGCCGCTTGCAATCATGATTGGCCTGTCCTGAAAACGGTTCTTAATCTGTTCCACTTCGCTGAAATCCGGCGCCAGTCCTGCGTGTTGGCCCGGAACCAGAACACCTGCCGGATCCAGCACGCTAAATGCTGTGTCTGCCATATCCGACTGACTGCGTGTATCCAGAGAAGTACCGCCATGCGCATCGCAATAGCAATAGATATTGACGTTTTCCGCATGGATATTACGACGAAACCGCATGATATCTCCGGGATGATATTGTGTCAGACCACACATATCCGCATAAACACCACTGATATAAGCGCGGATGAACTGTGCATCAATCGCTTTTGCAATCGAAATCGCCGCGTATGGATCCACCAAAACACCGCAGCCGTATGGAATCTCCACGGCATCCAGCGCTTGCGAAACAATGCGGGTATAGCACGCAATGACTTCCGGACCAACTTTGGATAAATACGGTCTGTCCCCTTCGTTGGCAAAGACAATGGCATCAAACCCGGCATCCTGCAGTGCGCGTATTTCGCGCTTTGCGCGGGCAACCTGCTCCCGGAGCGTTGACGTACTGTCATAATGCGGTGTGCCCGGCAACGCCGCCAAATGCACACAACCGATGATGGGCTTATCTGTTTTGAATATCTTTCTGTGATTATCCATCCAATTCATACAATACCGTCTCCTTATTTGTGGTTTTAAACAAGCAATTATCCAAGGAAGTTCACAAAGGTTAATACAAAGCCGATTACAAACAGTGTCAGCAAAACAAATACGGAAGACTTCTGTTTTTTCTTCAGCAGATAGATGACCAATGCCAGTACCGCCAACGGCATCAGACACGGAAGAATGCTGTTCAGAACGTCCTGCAACACCACTTCAGAGCCACCAAACGTACCGGAAACAATGGTATTTACCTTGATATTGCCGGCGGCAAGCGCGCCGATTACAATCATACTGACGATTTTAAGCGCATCCGTCACATTTTTCGTGGTATCCGACGCCAGCAGTTTCATAACGGCGCCTCGACCCATCTGATAGCCCGAGAAAAAGGAAAAATAACTGACAATCAGCGCATATGCCGTAAACCCCACGATATACAGAATCGGACCAATCACGTTGCCCTCGGTTGCCAGATTGATGGAGATACCCAGCAGAATTACCTTGACAATCGATTGCGTTACAGAATCACCTATGCCTGCCAGAGGGCCCATCAATGCATTTTTCATGCTGTCAATCATATCCGGCGCAACATCATGTCCCATGGCGCGCTCCTCTTCCAACGCGCATGTTGCGCCTAGAATCATGGCGCCCCAGTTATTTTCCGTGTTGTAGAACCGCATATGCCGGCTAAGGGTTTCCGCGCGATCCTCTTTGCTGGAAAACAGCTTTTCCACCACTGCACTGATCGCCTGACAAAAACCAAGGCCCATCAATCGCTCGTAATTATAGCATCGCTGCGCCCAGCATATCCATCTCCACCAGGTCTTCAGCAAATCCTTTCGATTGAGTAATCTTTTTTCCTGTTCCGGCAGAGTTGCCTTGTTTTCTGTATTCACGTTAACCCTCCTTTTTTCTTGCAAACATGTAGAGCACTGCAATACATCCGCCAAGGATTGCTACAAACATAATATTCACATTGAGATAGGCAACCAGGAAGAAGCCGATAACGGCGTAAGGCAGAAACTTTTTATCCCATACATAAGTCAGCAGCAAACCAATGCCGAGCGCCGGAATCAATCCGCCGGTCACACCAAGCGCGGTAATGATTTTTGCAGGAATCAGTTCCATCAGCTTTTCAATCGCCTGCGAACCGAGGTACATCGCCAAAAAGCTGGGAATGAAATAGCAGAGAAACGGTACTACCTGAGAACCATATTGATTCATAATACGGACCATTTTTGCATTGCCTTCCGCAGCATATTGGTCTGCCTTATGCACCACGATAGAATTCAGCGTCATATAGGCATTACGGCAAAGCAAACCCAAAGAACCAAGTGCCACTGCAACGGTCAGGCCCGCTTCTGCCGCCAATCCGGCGGACATGGTAAGCGCCGTGCCAAGATAACCCGCGATTGCAAGTTCGCTGGGCAATGTGCCGCCAACAGCAATGGCGCCCAAATAAGCAAGCTGAATGGTTGCGCCGACCTGCAAGCCGTAGGTGATATCGCCAAATAAGATTCCGCACACCAGCCCGCCAACCAGCGGACCGCCCAAATAGAATGACCACCGCAAAAACATCGGCATCGCTGTCGCTACATACCAAGTGATCAGTGCAACAATTACCGCCATCAAAACTTGACTCATACTCGTTTCATCCCCATTCTATCGTTTAAATTCGGTCTTGGTGTCATCTGGAAGCAGCTGCATATTCACTTTCCAGCCCAATTGCTGTAAATCAGCCAACTTATCTTTTTCCTCTTCGCTCATATAGGCGTATTTGGTATATTTCGTTCTTTTCGGCGTAGTCGCCACATTGCCAACGATCAATTCTCCAATTTCGACATCTTCATGCAGGGCCTCCCATGCTTCCATTGGACCTTTGAATAAGATGATGGCATTTTTCCCATCTTTCTCCCGCATCATTTCTCTAAACTGCTGTACTTCCGCCACTTCTACCTTGATGTTACTAGGTGCAGCCAGTTGGTAAACTTGCTGCATAAACGCATCATGTGCAGCCACATCATCCACAATAACAACTGTGTTGGCACCGGTCTTAGCCTGCCAGGCCACCATTACCTGTCCATGAATCAATCTTTCATCAATTCGATACAATACTGCTTCCATGTTTTCCCTCCATTCTGCAAATAAAAAATTTCAACCCGTTGTTCGTTCCGATCTATCTGGAAAGTTCCGCCATTAAATCCCGTATTCCCTCCGTACCAACCTCCAATGCAATTTTTTTCAATTCCTGACATGGCATTTCGAGAATTAATGGAACGATCTCCAGCAACATGGGAAGGTTTACACCCGTAATCACCTCCATATTTTTACCCTTTTCCTTCACTTCGCTGATTAACGATGCCGCAATATTAAAAGGCGTACCGCCAAACAGATCCGCAAGAATCAGGAAATCTGTTTCTGCATCCTCCAATAACATCTTCCGCAGTGACGTTCGGAATGCTTCAATATCCACACCCAGTCCAAGTGCTTCCAGTCCGGTGCGGTCCGCGATGAACATCCCCGTTGATTCATACAAAGATGTCGCAAGCTCTCCATGCGTTAAAATGATTACCTTTCCCATATTTCCTCCAATCGTTACATTTGTAATACTACATTACTTATGTTACAAACAGAGTGTACAACCAAATAAAATACAAGTCAACACATTCCAATCAATTATTTATTTTTCTCTATTTTATAAAATATCTATTATATATTTCTGTACAAATCGACAACTTGATAAGATTTTCTCAATGAGTGTTCTGCTATGGTTTTCAGCTTTATACAATCGGATGGTTTGAGCCTATTATGCAGAACTTAATCCGTTTTTTCTCCAATGGAAATGCCCCCTGATGCAGTACTCTCATTTTTCCTGCATCAGGGGGCATTTGACCTTTGACGATTCTATGGGTTGCCGTTTATAGAAAAATCGCCAACCATTTTTTTGCTCAGTCCGTTACGCTAAATAAGAAAATATACCGAAACCTTATTTGAGATTCTTCCAAGTCTCCGCACCATTTGCTTTCTCAAATTCGTGACTGTTCGTGGCTTCCACGATCTGATAGTACGCCCAATGCGTGCCGGTTACATCCGCAAACGAGCGCAGGGAAGAACTGTTGTTTCCAACATAGGTTTCGTCTGCCGCGCGTCCCAACATGCGGTTGGTTATCGTCGTGACTTCCGCACGCGTAATCGTGTTATTGGGTCGGAACGTACTATCTGAATAACCGGTAATCCAGCCGTATTGAATGGAGCCAATCACATAATCGTAGAACCAGTCGCTTTCCTGCACATCCGAGAAAATATTGATGCCGGTCTTGTCCAGCTTGGCAAAACGCATGGCAATGGCCGTAAATTCCGCACGTGTGATCGCTCGTTCGGGTGCAAACTTTTCATTTCCCACACCCGTGATGATGCCGAGGGACGCCAGTGTATTCACCGCCGTAGCGTACCAGCGTTCCGAATTCACATCACTGAACGATACGGTGATCGCAACATCCTTGTTCAGCAGCAGATTGTAGAACATCTGCGCCACTTCCGCACGGGTCATGTTGCCGCCGGGCTGGAAGGTCCCGTCCGGATAACCATTCAGATAGGAATTATGGTTGACGGTGTCGAGCCAATCCGCAACGCCGGTGTCATTCGGATCTGCCACTTCGGGAAGCGGTTCAAATTCAACCTTTACCGTTACCTCGGAATTCGGCATCTCAAAGGTGAACGATCCGTCGCCGTTGTCGGTAATCGGCACTTCATTTCCATCCTTGTCCACAATTGTGATATCGGTTACTGTGCCGTTGGTATCGACCGTGACAACCTCGCCCGGTGCAGCTTCCTGCTTATCCGAAGTTGCGGTGCCGTTGCCGGTATCCTCAACATGAACAGGGTATTTATCGGTAACAGAGCTGCCGCCTCCGCCACCGCCACCGCCGGAGCCACCGGAACCGCCACCCGTTCCTTTGTCAAACTCTACCTTGACAGTGACTTCTGAATCGGGCATTTCAAATGTATAGTTGCCATTGCCCTTATCAGTAATAGTAATATCATTTCCGTTCTTATCGGTTACAGTGATTTTATCTACTGTGCCGTTTGTGGTGATGGTTACCGTTTCGGCAGCAGCAGCTTCTGTTTTGTCAGAAGTGGCTGTACCCTTACCAGTAGAATCTACATTGACAGGGTGTTTTCCAGTATCTTCACCAGAACCGCTGTTCGTAATTGCCTCTGCTTTGATGATGATATTGCCGCTGACGTTGTTGATTGATACCTCACCAGTGGATGCATTGTAAGCAGTATTGGTGATGGAAACGCCACCCATGGTAATAGAAACATCGTTCATTTTATAGCCGCTGTCTGCCGTCAGGGTGGTGGAATAGCTTCCTCCCAGAGCGACTGTCGTATCCGTATTACTACTTGTTACATGGTTTAAATTATATCCAACGCCGTAGCTACCGCGTTTCCATACAGCATAGAGCGTAACCGTCTTACCATTCTGATCAATCAATCCGTCAGCTCTGGCTTGGTCGCCTTTTACCACAGCGCCGGAAGGTGTTTTTGCCCAGCCCACAAATGTGTAATTGCTATCCGGATAAGTAAAACCATTCGCTGTCAAAGTTTTTGTGGTGTCCCAAGTGACGTTGGTCATGTCGTTCATGGTGTCCTCGCCACCGTTGGCATCAAAATGGATGGTGCCGGTATAGGGCGTCCAAGGACCGCTGAATGTTACAACTACATTGGATTTATCCTTAAACTGGTCAGTGGATAGTGTACCATTCGCAATGTCGATGGAATAGGTGCTGCTATCATCCTGATAGGTGCCGTCCGACTGCTTGGTCAAAGGAACATTTATGCCGTCTACTGACAAAGTAGGTGTCCAGCCACCGAATATATGATGGTCTGCATCTTCATCGATCCTCTGAATGTAGTGTGTCTGACCTATTTTTACCGTCTGTTCACCTGGCAGTGCAGGTGCACCGTCTGGTATATGTTTAGCATCATTGTTTGTGGTGTATTCATACTTGACCGTAATTTTCTGCGTATGTGCATCATCAAGAGTCCATTTGCCAGTCAATGTCAAGTTGGAGCTTGGCATATTGAACGAACTATCCGGAGTAACCTTTTGGTTGGTATCAGAGCGATACCAGCCGTCAAAGGTGTAGCCTTGCAGAGTGGTGTTCGGTTTCGCCGCAGCTTTGATGCTTGTTCCGCTGTCTACCGCGGTGGTGGCAGGAAGTGCCGCATCACTTGGCACGTCACCGGTAAAGACATAGCTTAACTGGTACGCGGTCGTAGTTGGCGGCGTACCACCATCACCACCGGCATTCTTCTGATTCCATAAGCGGACGGTTTGAGATGCAGATGTACCGGCGCTGTCGGTGACATAGGCGGTGCCATCCCAGAAGGCATAACCTTCTGTGTTATAGTCCTGATCCTCCTTCTTCTGCACCGTTGTCATAAGGCTGACGGTGACTTCTGTGCCGGTATAAAGTCCCTCGAAAACGCCTTGAAGGGCATACTGACCGGAACCGCTGCCGCCAACTTCCACCACTTTGGGCTCTTCTACTACACGGCCACCCTTGTAGCCGGTAGGTGAGCCAGAGTCCTTGATTTCTGTGGTGCTCACATACCAGTCCGCATTGGTGTGGTCGGGATCGTCTTTATCCCCTTGGAACTGCTGAATGTCCTCGGGAATAGGGAAATTGAGCGTAATGCGGCCAGATTTTACACCAACATCACCCACATATTTGACGGTTACCTTGTAAGTAATTTTATCGCCTGCGCTTACCATATCCGGGTGAACATACACGGATTCATTTCCCTCTGCAGTGGGTACTGCCCGTGCCAAGGCGGGGGCAGTCGCGCTAAGCGGCACTACCTCGAATTCTTCTGCAGGCTGCGTTGTTTCCTCCACCGAAGCAGACTGGTTTCCATCCTGCGGCTGGCTTACCGCTTCCGAGGTGTCATTCGCAGGTGTCTGCGGTTCGTCATTCTGGGTTTCCTCCGGGATCGGCTCGGAAACGCTCGGGGTTCCCTCCGGAGTCGGCTCGGAGACGTTCGGGGTTTCTTCCGGGGTCGGTTCAGAAACGCTTGGGGTTTCTTCCGGAGTCGGATCTGCAACGTCAGGAGTCTCCTCCGGGGTCGGTTCGGAAACGCTCGGAGTTTGCTCCGGCAGTGCAGGAGCGGCGTTAGGAGCAGTCGTCAGTTCATTGGTTTGGGACAATGCCTGTCCGCTTGTTGTGATACTGGAGAATGCATCACGAATGGCCAGCAGCATCTGGGAATTATCTGAACCAATTTCCAGAGAAGCGCTTGAGGGCACACCCTTGAACATATCGGTTATCGAATAATTGTTTTGTGTTGCTTTGATTCCAGACCAGGATAGATCAATGTTTGTTAGGCTGGAGCAGCCGGAGAACATGGAACTCGTATTCGTCAAATTAGGTAAAATCCAGTTTCCAAGGTCTGCTTTCTCTAAACTTGAGCAATCAGAGAACATATTCTGCATGGTTGCAAGTTTAGTGAACGTTGCACCACCTTTGGGAACATTGAAAGTGACATTCTTGAGGTTTGTTAAGCCAGAGAAAAGACCGGAAAAACTACTTATAATATTATTACTTCCTAGTCCTATACCATCTATGGTTTCAAGGTTAGAGCAACCAGAAAATATGTCGGACATATCTGTAACATTTGAAATGCTAAAGTTTTTTCCAAAATTCAGTGTTTTCAGATTATAGCAATTGTAGAACATTTGGTACATATCCGTAACCTTGGAGGTGTTCCATTTGTCCCCAAAGGTCAGGCTTTCTAAATTCGAGCAACCACTGAACATTGAATACATAGTCTGCACGTTAGATGTGTCAAAGTTGCTTAAATCCAGACTGGTTAGGCTCCTGCAACCTTGGAACAGGCTGTACATATTCCCCACGTTAGAGGTATCCCATTTGCTCAAATCCAGACTAGTAAGATTTGAACAGTAGGCAAACATAGATTCCATGGTTACTACCTTGGAGATATTCCATTTATCCCCAAAGGTCAAACTGCTTAGATTTGAGCAACTACTAAACATAAAACTCATATCTGTCACACTGGAAGTGTCCCAGCCGCTCACATCCAGATTATACAGGTTCTGGCAGCCAGAGAACATCTCATACATTTTTTTTACCTTTGAGGTGTCCCAGTCACTCAGATCCAAGCTAGTCAAGTTAGAGACGTAGAACATATTCGACATATCCGTCACACTAGAAGTGTCCCAGTCACTCACATCTAGGTTAGACCAGGGCGAGCAGCGTGCAAACATCCATCCCATATCTGTAACCTTGGAGGTGTCCCATTCCTCCCCAAAAGCAAAGCTGTTTAGACTCGAGCAGCTTTGAAACATAGCATGCATATCCGTCACGTTGGAAGTGTTAAATTGGCTCACATCTAAACTATTAAGCTTTGAACAGCCGGAGAACATATAAGACATATCTGTAACCTTGGAAGTGTCAAAATCATCTCCTAAATCCAACGTCACGAGGTTTTCGCAACTCTGGAACATAGTACGCATGTTTGTCACGTTGGAAGTGTCGAATTTACTCAAGTTTAGGCTGGTTAGATTCGAGCAGAAGTTAAACATACAAGACATATCTGTGACTTTGGAGGTGTTAAAATTGTCTCCTAAATCTAGACTTGTCAGACGAGGACAGTAGTTGAACATGTACTTCATATTTGTCACGTCAGAAGTATCCAAAGATTTTAATGAGATCGTTTCAACATAGGATGCCCATAGTTCTGTCCAAGGAGAGACCTGCAACTGACCCGAAAACATATATGAACAGTCTTGTGGTGCTTTTACTCCGCCAGGTCCGGCGATAATCATATCATATTTGTTATTTTGGGATTTGTTTGGAACAAGGTATGCAACAACCTTGTCGTTTTCTGTCGCACCAATATAACGGGCATAAACGGCATCGTTTACATTCGTCAAATTTACTCTGAGTGGATCAACGGTCTGCTGTTCTGGTGGAATGGTGTCATATTGAGGCGTAAAGTTAATAACCTGAACACTTACTACACTGTCCTTGGCAATTGTGCCGCCGTTATTGGGCAGTGTAACACCGGTAAAGTCCAATGGATTTGAATTTTGAAAATTAAAAGAACCCATCTGATTGCCATATCTTGGCATCTCACCCTTCTCATAGTCAATCTCCAAATTGACCTCCACATGACCAAACGACGGTTCGAGCGTCATGTTGCCATCCGGCATGGAGATGATTTCGCCGGGGGCATAATGACGGCCGTAATTGGCGCCGGAAACCACAGTCCAGCCGCCAAAGGAAGAACCGTCCTGCGCGAGTATCATCCCCCATCGGCAACGTGACACTTTCGCCGGCGAGCTTGTTGGTAATATTACTTACTCCGTCCGCGTTCTGGAAGGCAATGTCATGTGCTGTGCGATCCATTTCGACCGAGGGCAAATCCAGTTCCAGACCATATTCAATCTGTTCATCAAACAGACCGGTATGCAAACCACCATTGTTGCCATCGTGGTCCGCGATAATTTTCCCTGTGGGAATAACAGTCTGCTCTTCGTAGACGCTGGTGTCCAACTCGACATCCAAAATAAAATCCAGATCGATCTGACGGCATTGCCGCTCGATGGTGACATCCACGCCCTTGCCATCCTCTCGAAGCGTGGTAGTCAGGCTGGCCATGGAGCTGCTGGCTTCATACCGCACGCCGGTAATTTTCTTCACCAAGGTTTGATTATTATCCAACTCCAGCGAAAAATGGATGTTGTGGTAATGGTCGTGAACGATCTCTTCCAGATCAGCCGCCATTTCCTCTTGCATCAGAATCACGTCATTCGCAGCATGAGCAGCCGGCGCCTTTTGATTGGGGTCACCATGTGCTTCGGCATGCTGCGTGGCGTATTGGGACAGCAGTTCATTTGGCGAGTCGGCATACTGCCAGGTGACCAAAGCATCTGTGCCGTCCTTCAATTCATTATCCAACGCTTTTAGATTTTCCTCAATGGCGGTGGTATCGGTCGAGCCAAATTCCTTGCCCAGCACCCAGAATACCACAGTCGGATAATCGTTTGCGTCGTGAGCTGCCTTGACCGCCTGTGTGGCCGTTTGCAGTGCCAACGGCTCATTGGCTGTACCTTCGCCGGAAACACCGTGTTGTCCAAATTTGCCGGTAAGATCCGCTTTGGTATCCAGAATTCCGGTGTTTTCCATAATGCTTTGCTGATAGCCGATGAGCTGAACGGTGGAAGCTGCATCATAGTCATAGATGTAGCTCATACCGCTGTCGCGCATCATTTGCTCGAAAGCCTGATGGGAATTTTGACCTTGTCGTGAGGTATCCACCAGAAAAATCACATTGAAGGGATTGGCTGCTATTCCTTTTTTGTGATAGGTAATGGTTGCTTTCGAGCGCTGTGTGTCTGTATATTTTACTTCCACGCTGGTTTGCTCCACACTGTTTGTGGCATCCCCATCTCCCGATGGATCAGCCGCCATAGCAGAAACCGGAAGTAACCCAAAAATCATACACAAGGAAAGCAATCCGGCCAGCAATCGTTTTTTCATTCGATTTTCTCCTTTCTTATCCTGCAATATCAGGATTTTTTCTTGCTGATTGGTTCAGATACGCAATCAGGCGCATGCGGGCTTCCTGTGATGAAGAAGCCGACGGCTCGTGTGCGAGGTAGTGCAGTGCATCATTCCACTCCCGCAGGCTGAACGCGTCGCTGGAAATGAATCTGATCTTCTGTGCCTGACGTTGTTTCTCGATAGGCATCAAAAAGCATAGGTCAGATAACATGGTGCAACCAGCCTCTTTTGCCAGCGTCTCCATCAGCGATGCGGAGCGACCAAACATAAAACCACCTCCTTCATGACAGAATCAATATTTTGTCTATATAAAAGAGGTGATTTGACAGATTTTTTTGGTTTTCAAGTATTTCCCATAAATTTTTGGGTGCAAAAAAAAGAGTCGGGGGTGCGTTTTGACCCTCGACTCAGTGTTATTATGCCTAACAAAAGGAAAATCTTGCGCAAAGCAGAATTTAATGGTAAACTATACACGATTGAACTACTTTTCATTGGTTGCTGCTCAGCAAAAAGTAGAGACAAAATATTGATTCCGTCCTATATGATAAGGCCCAGTCGTTCGATCTGCCGGATATGTTCCTTCCCGGAAGCCAGCAGATAGATCCTCGTAGTTTCCACACTGGAATGACCGAGCACATCCGCAAGCAGTGCGATATCCTTGCAGATCCGATAGAAAAGCGTAGCAAACAGATGGCGCAGGTTATGGGGAAACACTTTGGAGGGCTGGACTCCTGCCGCAGTGCACAATGCCTTCATTTCTGCCCAAATCTGTTTCCGATTGATTGCATGACCGCTTCTGGTAAGAAATATCTTACCGGAAGTTATTTTTTGCCCTTTTGCATATTGCAGCAGCTTTTTACAAAGTTTTTTGGGCAGCAGAATGACGCGGATTTTCCCTTTTAGGGCAATTTGCGTCTGCCGTTGCCGGGCTGCTTCCACTGTGATATATTGAATCTCGCTCACACGAATCCCCGTGGCGCAGATGGTTTCCATCAGCAGGGCAAGCCGTTCCTGGCCGCGCGTTTTTGCCGCTGCCAGCAATCGCTCATATTCTGCCCGGCTCAGCTCCCGCTGCGTGTCTTGAAACATCTTTTTCTGAATTTTCAAAAATTTAACGCGGCATTCATCCCACCCCAAGAACTGGAACAGACCATTGAGCGCAGAAAGCATCGCGTTGATGGTAACTGGCGCATAGTGTTGTGCCACAAGGCAGGCTTTCCATGCGATTGCCTGTTCTTTTGTGACCGTTCTGCCGTTCAGCCAAGTTACAAATGCGTTGGTATCGCGTACATATTTTTCGATTGTCGCTTCGCTGCGTTCCTCGGTGAGCAGGTGACGACGATAGGCGTTAATCTGTTCCGGGGTGATTTTGCGTTCGCTCATCCGATTTTCCTCCAATCCCAAAGATATGCCACTATTGTATCTTATATTTTGCGTTCTGTAAAAATCAAAACATCTGAAAATCGTAATAAATTAATTCAATAACTTTTACTTTTCGAACAGTTTATGCAAATAAAAATCCGGCCATTGGCCGGATTTTTATATTCTCTCACAAGATTATGCGGTCTTTTCAATTACGGTAGTTACATTGCTGTCCGGTTTTATGATGTGCATAACTCTGTTCGAGTCAGACGTAACCAGCCAGCAAGTGTCGGAAATCCACCGCCAAATTCATAAGACATTTTCATTGAATAAGCCGTAAATATGACCTAACAGCATTTATGAAACGAATCACTTACAAGGCTTGTAATTGGAGCAAAAGCACCGTTTGTTTCACTGATGGTGTATCTTCATAATGCAAAGAATCAAATTTCTGCATCGGAGGATCGATTGCATATGTCTTCAGATTTGATTTGATATATTCCAATCGATTGTCCAGTGCGTTGGCCTGCTCTTGATTTCCACTCACCACGGTTTTTCCCATGAATTGATAAGTTGCTCCCGTCATATTGTCCTGCATGGTAAACAGTTCGCCAATCGGATTGGTCATCCATTTTATCGTACAATCAACGCTAAGAGCATCAACCCATTTACCATTCTGCACGGTTTGCAATTTCTCTGTCCAGTGCCGGTCTCCGGAATTGGCTTGTATCAGTGCCCAGTCACCGATACTGCTGGTATAACTGTAAATTTTCCCACTCTCTTCATACAGTTCAATCGACCCATAAGAAAAATAAGTCGGATCGCCATTTCCGCTATACAAATATGCTGCCCGTTGATTTGTTATCTTTTCTGCCGTTGATCCGTTCCAATGATAAACAGATAGATAACTATTCAAATTTCGACCCATTTTATTGAGATCATCATCCGCATAACCACATACCAGCTCCGGATTGCCATCCGAATCGAAATCAACCAGCATTGCAGTCACCAAACCGCTTACTGCTTTTCCTCCACTGAGTTTTCTCATTTCACCGTACTGATTGGTTAATTTATCTATTACTGATAGATAGGCCTGCGCTCTTTTGCTTGCTTCGTTTTCCGCCGCGGTTTTTGTATAGGATTGGTCTGTTAAAATTTGTACCTGACCGGTTTGATTATCATATTCAACACCGATATTAAAACGTTTTGCCATATCACGGAGCTTAAAATAGTTATTTCCTGCTATGCTGTAGCCAGTAAATGCAATTTGCTCACCATCCAAATAAATCGCACTTGTAGCCTCATATGCCTTCTGGCTTTGGATATTGCTGTTGGATAACTCACCACCAACCATGGTATATGGCATTTCCGATGTCATGCGGATAGCTTGACTTGCGCTGTCCCACTCAACCTGAAACTGTTTTTCTGTTCCGTTTACAAGCGCAGCAAAATCCCGAAGCTTGAAATAATTATTTCCCTGTATCATGTATGCAGAAACATTCTGTGCTTCACCATCTACTAAAATCATATTTTGAGAAAGTTCGGCTGTTTCCGCTGCACCTGCAAAAGAAATGAAGGTTAACAGACTGATTGCCGCTGCGATAAATGTTTTTTTCAACATGATTTTCTCCTCTGCACAACGTTATCCGGAAAAAGATACTTTGATACTGTTACTATAATTTACTTTGTTGACAATTTCAAATACTTTTTCAGGTATTCAGTTGTTTCAGTATGTCTGCATATGTTTGTCCCTCTTGGCTGTCATAAAGAGCGACTGCGCGACTGGTTTCAAAAGCATTCCGGAGATTTTCCTCATAATCTTCCTTTGCTACGGCCTGACCATTCCAAGTATAACGATATTCATTTTCCGGAACAGACACTCCGTTGTCATCTACTATCTGATAATCCCCGCGAACCACTGTCTGGAAGCTGCCTTCCTCCAAGCGGTAAACTACATCGTAAAAATAACCCATATGCCCTCCAGAGGCTAAGAACAGCCCCTCTCCGGGTAAATATGAAATTCCGGCAACATAGCTACTCAACTCCTGTACTTTTCCATTGGAAAAGGTGCACAGCCGATTTCCCGCGTAGGTGAACATATAGTCAATCCAAAGTTCCGGGGTGTTGTCTCCGTTGGCATCAAACAAAAAATAGCGTGCCTCATCTATAAGACTCGTTGTATTGCCGTTACCAGCGGTTTTCTCGATATCCTGCACAATATAGTCCCGATAAGCCTGCTTCCATCCTATACCTGTTGCTTGCTGATCGGTTTTCGTGACTGTAAAAGGAGTAGGTGAATCCCCTGACAATACCGCACCGTGCAAAGTACCCTCCAGATCCAGCAAACTATAATCGGACGGATGCTCAATCCATTGATCCGCATCAAAACGGAAAGTGCCTCTATCCGTCAGCGAAACATCCATGGTATAGGAACCTTCCTTGGCGTTTGTGTGGCCAGGCAGATTATAAAAATCAAACAGCGCACGGTAGTTTCCGCTTTCTTCATAGATGGTTAAAGTCAATCCGGTTTCTCCTTGCGTAGCATAATAGGAGCCTTCATAAGTACCTGCCAAATCTGCAAGTGCCGCTGCACGATTATCTCCTAAACGGTAATTTTGCGCTTTGCTTCCGCCAAAAATTATAACACGCGCGCCCAAATAACCATCATTATCCCCGAATTTATCCTGCGCATAGCTTAATGCTTCACTTAAGGTATAATACTGATTTGTTTTCGCATTGACTTTGGTCATGCAGGACATAATCTCCCGCTGCATCGCCTGTGTATAGTCTGTTAATACGGTATCCGAATTTGCTACAACCGCAGTGGCGCCTTTGTTTAAAAATGCATTGGCAAATACAGAATCCTTTCCCGTTGCGCAAGCGCCAAGATATACCAATGATCCATCCAGGCTTGATACATATTTTTCTATGTACTCACTGCCGATGGCAATCCGGTCTTCCATATTGGTGCAAATGATCCTTCCGGACAGATAATCCGCAGTGTGTTCCATATTTTGCAGATAGTAAATCGGATTCAAAAGAAATGCTTCTTCATCCAGCTGCTCTCCCAGCGCGATAAATGCGTGCGTTTTACTGGTAAAATCACCGTGACCATCCCACAAAATTACCTGATTTTCCGACATGCTTTCTATGCTGTCCAAAGTCACTGCGGCATCATCATAGTTTTCGGTGAAAGAATAATTATCAAAGGCAGCTGCAATTTCTTTTGCCACACCGTCTGTTGCAGCTTCTCCGTTCACATCCTGATTTTTGCCTGGTCTTTCCGTTTCCCACCAACGGCTAAACGGTTCATAGGTGAGTATAGACATATGTACTCTCTGACCGGTACTACTGGTGTTTTCCAGCGGAGCTAAATACACATATTGGATTCCGCTGGCTAGCTGTATCCATATGGTCTGCTCCTCTCTTTCATAATCTGAAATAGTATCGAGAGTTTGTTGATGCTTAACCTCAGCCTCAACAGCATCCAGCAGCTCATCGATATCGGAAATAGAAACATATCCTTTGCTGTCCAGATATGGTTGTCCTGCCTTTTCTATCTCATCCGTTGTGGAAAAGTATTCCATTAGGCTTTTTGTGGTAAGCTCAGAACCTGACTTCTGTTCCAACGCTCTATCCAGACGCATAAACATTGTGGCTGCTTCGGCGCGATTTGCGGTTTCCTGCGGCTGAAAAGAGCCGTCCTCATAACCAGTCAGGATGCCTGTCCGGCGCATCAGTTCCACACCCTCTTGCGCCCAAGAGGAAATATCCGCTTTATCCGTGAAAAATGCAGCTGGATTGCCGGCCTCTGGGAGAGAAAAACCCGCGCTGTTTACATACCGGGCGATCATAGCCGCCATTTGTTCTCGCGTGACGGCATCATCCGGAGAGAATTTCCCATCGCCTATGCCGTCTGTTACCCCTGTCCGGGCTGCCCAAGCCACATAGGAGCTGTACCATTGTCCGGTCCGCACATCACTGAACGAACTGCCGGGGTAGGTATCCTGTCCTACTCCAGCCATTCGGCCCAAAATCGTGACAAACATTGCGCGGGTGAGACTTCCGTCAGGACGGAAAGCAGTATCGCTTTCTCCGTTCATCAATCCATTATCATAGACGTATTCCACTGACTCTCTGGACCAGTGACTGGATGGAACGTCTGTAAAGGGGAAAGCGCCTGCCGCGCTCACTGTTCCAATGAAGAAAGCCAACATCAGACATAGAGACAACAGAATTTTTCGTTTCATGGTTTTCTCTCCTTCCTTTTTTCGTCATTGTTTACCAATTAACTGCGTCGGGAGCCAACAATCATCGAATGGTTTGCAATTCTATAGGCTTACTGACGGTTCATCCTCTTTTTCGCCCGCCGTTTCAGTACAAATATGCCTATTCCTACCAGAATAACTGCAACAACGGCAAGCACACCATAAATCACAAGCGTATAGTCCACGATTTCGCCGGTTTCTCGTTTGCCTTGCCACGGTATTTCAAGTCATATTTTCCATCTCCATCCTCATCGACCTTGCGTTCGGTTGTATCCGTATTGGCCGCAACGGTATCAATGATGGTACTGCGATTGATTCTGATATCCTCAAAATTTCTCAAATCGCTGTAATCTCCATTTTCATCCATAAACCCAATGGTGTAATTCATTTTCCCAAGACCGGTTCCCTGAATACGGATATCATATTGCACTCCGTCTTTCAATCGCAGCGTCTTGATTCGATTGTCTGAACCTTGTTGGGCATCCTCCTGCGCTTCCTGTTCTTTCTCGCTTTCTTCAAACGTCAGCGAACCGAATGCGGTCCTTGTCTGGAGGTTTTCTTCACTGGAATCCAAGGTTTCTCCCTGATAGCTGACCGATACATCCACCGGACAGGCAATACGGATATAAATATACTTTTGTCCGTTAATCTGGTCGGCAATATTTCCGAAAAAGAATACCAGATTGTCCGCATTTTCAACTTCATAGTGGCAGCCATCACTTGCAATTTGCTCCATTAGGGCCTGTGCGGCAGATTTATCCCCCAGACTCTCGAAAAATCCCAAAGTATAAATCGTGATGTCTGATTGTTTGATTTGGTCTGCATAGGCAATCAACTCCTCGCCAACTTTCCCTTCGTTCGGTTCTCCATCACTCATCAGAACTACAATTTTTTGTTTGGCGTTGCTGCTGTCAAGCATAGACTGTGCTTTGGCCAATCCCGCTTCAATGTTTGTTCCTCCGCCGGAAGAAATCTCCTCAACAATTCCCTGTAGATGACTGTTCTCAACAGAAAAATCCGACAGCATTCTGGAGATATACTGTCTGCTTATCGTTGAAATCCTGCAATGTACACTGCTCACTGGAACCGTCCGGATATTCTACCATAATTGTTTCCGGCCTTGCGTTTTTCCAATACAGGTCATTGCTTTTTTGGTATCCGGCATTGATTAAAATACTTGACTAAGTGCTAAGAGGCAGTGGATAAACATACTCATCCGCTGCCCCTTCTACTATCTCATCTCATTTCTACCAGCCCATTACAGAACAACACATATGGCATGTATCACGATTTAGCGGTAACTTTCAAGACAAGAGAAATATTATGCTTAAAATTACGGTATCCCATCGTTCCATGTATCGCATACTGAACAATCAATAAGATAATTTTTATATTTTCATATGGATACTTTCTGTATCTGTTACAGACCTTGATTGCAATCGCCGTTAAAGATTATAATTTTGCTCCACACTCGGTACAAAAAGCAACATTGCTCTCTATTTTTGCACCACAGTTGGGGCAAGTTCTCTCCGCGGTTTCAACCTGGCTTTCGCCTTGTTCTTCGCTCTGGGACGGCATTTGCTGATTCATCGGTTTACCGCATACCGTGCAAAATCGCATTCCTTTACGTACCATAGCCCCACAGTTTGCACACTTTTCCATATCTGTATCATCAGCAGCAACCGTATTTTGTGGAATTGATGCACCGCAAGAACTGCAAAATGCTGCACCGGAAGGAAGCTCCGCACCGCATTTTTCACAGCGAATTACACCTTTTATGTCCTGAATTCGCTGCCTGCGTTCTGAAATTTTATTTTCCGCGTCTAAAACCGAACCAATCATTCCGGCGAAATCACTTTCACAGCTTGCTGCATGCTTTTCCACATATAATTTTCCAATTTGGTAATACAGATTGTTTGCTGTGCGCTGCAGATCGGAAATTTCGGAATTGATCTTTGCTATATCCGCAACATCTTTTGTCTTTTGTACAGCCGTTTGGCTGACCGAGGTCAGCTTTCTACTTAAATCATCAAAAAACGCCATTTTTTTATATTCTCCCCCATATTTATATGTTTGCAATTAAAGCAGACTGCCCAAACTATCTATATCCAAATACCACGACCGTCCCACCTTTACAACCGTCATTTCGATATCCTGTGTTCTTTCCTGTTCTCCATATTTTACAGAAACAGTAACATCTACTGTTTTTGCAGCTTTTACTTTAACTGCGTATTCATTGTATACATTCTGAATATCCAGCAGTTCATCCCCAGTGATATCCGTATCCGACAAAACCTCACAGTCTAATTTCCAGTTTTCACCCATCATTGTATCCAGTGAAGATATTTGGCTTTGCAATTCGCTTTCGGTCTGAGCAATAAACTCTTCCATATCCTGATCGCTGTACCCTTGCTGTTCCATGGCGTTTTCCATCATGCCCGGTGGTAAAAGATCCAGAATTGCATTAACATCTGCGTTCATACTTGCATCAAAATATTTATCAATGGTTTTCTCATAGCTTCTTCCTCCAAAGAGCCAGAATCCTATGACTGCAACCACAACCACCACGGCAACAATTGAGAAGATTGCCTTAATGTTTGTCTGTTTTTGTCCTATCGTTGTTTGTCCTAATCCATCAACTTTTTTCGCTGTTGTCGTCAGCGGAGCGCCGCACGCATGACAGAACGCCGCATTCTCTTCGTTTTCTGCGCCACAATTTCCACAGAACATTTTTAAACCTCCCACTAAAACAAATCATTTTTCTTTTTGAGTTGCCGTCGCATTGTCCTTTTGGCCTTGATCCAATGCGCTTCCGCAATATTCGCAAAACTTGGAACCAGGGGAGACTTCCTTACCATATTTCCAGAAAAACATTATTTATCCCCCAATCTAAAAAGTGCTTATATTTTTGTCAAAGACACACGTTCTCAGCTTGTGCGCGCAAAACACCTCTCAGACGGCTTAATGTAACAGGTGTCATCCCGAGAAATGATGCAATATACTTATTACTTATTTTATCGATTAGTCCTGGATATTCTTGAAGAAACCATTGATACCGTTCCATCGCAGTATGTTGGCATAACATCGTTTTAGTTGTCCAATGATCCTTCAATGCTTTTCTTAAAAGGCTATTATATATCCAAAGTATTTGAGGATTTGCCTGCATCAAATTCTGTAAGGCCGTGCTTGAGATAACTATCACATCGCATTCGGTCAAAGCCTCAATACTGATAGGCGATAATTCCTTGTCGATATAACAGGACATAGCCGGTGTACCGCACTTGAAGCCAAAGCAGTCTGTAATGTCACGGCCGTTTGTATCGAGGAAGAACCCTCGTAATATTCCATGCAAAAGAAAAATAAAATTTTCCTGCATTTCGTCCTCTCGAATGAGCAAATCGCCTTTCTTCAAATGCAGATGCTTTGTATGATTAACAAAATGTTCTAATAGCGTTTGATCTGATATATGTAATACATCTTTGTAAAATGCTTTAATAACCATTTCTTCAAATCCCCCCTATTATGACATTCATTACACTAAGATTATATATCCAAATGCAAAATGAGGCATTATCATAAGTTAATTTCTTACATTTTTTAAATCAATATCAATATTCTTTACACAATAGGTTTCACACACTTGTTGCGAACTTTGTTATATAAGCAAATGGGATGGCTCAACGCCATCCCATTCCTAATATGTTTATTGATATCTGACAAACCGCCCTTGTATGTCCAAATATGCTGTGCATTATAGCTTATGCCCGCATTCTGTGCAAAAGGCGCAGTCTGCCTCATTGGCAGCTCCGCAGGCCGGACAGATTTTCGCAGTTGATTCTTCAGCAGCCGACGTTTGATCCATCGTAGGCGCTGATTCCTGCCCGTCAGCAGGCGCTTCCTGCACAGGCGACACGGCGTCCCGCAGCATCGGTTTGCCGCATGCAGTGCAAAAACGCATGCCCTGAGGGATCATTGCGCCGCAGCTTGCACATTTCTCCAAATTTTGCGTGTTGACCGACGCTGCACTTTTGGGTGTCGGTGCGCCACAGAAACTGCAAAATGCCGCACCGGCCGGAATATCCGCACCGCATTTTTCACAACGGATAACACCTTTGATATCCTGAATTTTCTGCCTGCACTCGGCTATTTTTCTTTCCGACTCGATTACCGAACCAATCATGCCAGCAAAATCGCTTTCATAATCCGCCGCATGCTTTGCAACATACAGCTTGCCAATCTGATAGTACAGATTATTGACCGTGCGTTCCAGCTCGGAAATCTCTGCATTGATTTTTGCAATATCCGCGACATCCTTTGTCTTTTGTACTGCCGACTGACTGACTGAAGTCAGCTTTCTTCCCAAATCATCAAAAAAAGCCATTTCATTTATCCCCCTATACTTTTATTTATGATTTCTTCGTTGGTTATCAAAGTGAATTGACATCTAAATACCAGGAACGACCGACTTTTATCACAGGGATTTCCAAATCCTGCGCCCCTGATAAAATACCGGAATCAAGCGAAACATTTACATTTACAGTTTTGGCCTCTTTCACCTTCACGTTGTATTTGTCTTTATACTCTGTCTGCAATGTTTTCAATTGTTCTCCTGTGATATCATCCTCTCCTGTGATATCAATGTTTAAATCCATATTGCCTGCAATGGCGCCACCGATTGCCAGCATACCCTTTAACTCATTCTCTGCCTGATTTACAAAATTCTGCATATCCCCCTTATCGAAGCCTTGTGACTCCATTGTGCTTTCAATCACATCATTGGGTATCAGTTCCAACACGCCCTGCACATCTCCATCCATGCAGGCTTCAAAAAACTTTTCCACGGTAGCCTTATATCCTCTTCCGCCGAACAGCAGCCAGCCCACCAGTGCAATCACCACAACGGCGGCAACCACCGCAATGATTCCCTTTTTTCTGTCGGCCTGTCTTTGCGACATCGCCGCCGCCCCTGCGTTGGCCCCTGGCGCTGCTGTCAACGGTGAGCCGCACGCCTGACAGAAGGCAGCCGTATCATCGTTTTTTGTTCCACAATTTCCACAATACATCTGTTTATCCTCCAATCTTTTTTTCAACCCTCAAATTCTGTCAAAACCCTCTTTATAGAGCCGCCTGCAAACCGGAAAGATACTGGTAGACCTGCTGTGAAATTGCAACGATATGGCTTCTTGCCGCGCTTGTATCCGCAACATCTTGCGACATCACACAAAGAATGTAAGGAGAATCCCCGCTCCAGACAATCGCCGCATCATTTTCCACTGCATCCAGTTCTCCGGTTTTATTGGCGGTTTCAACCCCTTCCGGAACACCGGCAGGAATTTTTTCCGTCCTGGTCTGCTGCTTTAATGCATCCAGAATCGCATCGGCTCCCGCTGTTTCACCGGACAACAGCGATTGCAGAAACGCACAGCAATCTTCCACTGATGTAAAGTTATCTGCATCCGCATGAAAATCCAGCATCAGACGCCCCATAGAAGTATCCTGATAGCCGTATTTCGTGCAATATGCATTGACCAGTTCCATACCCGCTTCGGCATTTCCGTTTCCAAGGCGGTTTACAAGCGTATTGGTCGCCTCATTGTCGCTTTCCGAGAGCATATGGAACAACAAATCCGCTGTTTCTCCGCTGTACTGTTCCCATGCCGCAACCAAATCCGGATTTTCTTCGACCGTCGCGGCTACAAATAGTTTAATCAAACTGGCAGACTGCATCGGCTTGCTGTTGACAGCATAGCACTGCTCGTCGTTTGCACGCTGCACTGCGACCGCCCATACGCCGCCTGTCTGTGCAGCATCATCGACAAGGGATTGCAGCAAAGCGGTCAGCTCTTTATCTTGGGATAACTGGGCAATTTCCTTTTCCGATGGGATGGCTTCAACAGGGGGGATGATATCCACAGTATCCACAGCAGAATCCGCATTTTTTTCTGCTGTATCCTCCGGCTGTGCGCATGCAGATAACAAAAGCAAGGTCAGCGCACAGCATGCCAGCCTATTCCACCGTTTCAAAATACATTTTCACTCCCTCTGCAATCCCCTCCGCCATTGTCTGGCGAAACGCATCCTGCGCCATCGCCAAATCATCGTGCTCATTTGTCATAAATCCCATTTCCAGAATGACCACCGGCTGTGCGCTCCAGTTGATACCGGTCATTGTATCATTATATTGAACACCCAGATTTTCTATCCCGGTTGCACCGCAATAGGATTGCAGAATCGTTTGCGCCAGATGGGTGCTTTGCTCCGATAAATTGCCGACATACGCATTCTCTGCGGAAGGAACCAGCGCCAGCGCGCCGCTTGCCTCGGGATTCTCGCTGCCGTTGGCATGAATGCGTAAAAGTATATCCGCGCCGGCATCATTTGCCATCGTTGCCCGTTCTGCATTGCTGATTGCGGTTTCATTATTCTCCCGCGTGAGCAGGGTAGAGAAGCCTTGCTGCTTCAACAGCTCCCGCAGCCGTAACGAGATATCCAAATTGAGGTCATATTCATAGGTCCCGGAAAAGGTTCCCATTGTCCCCGTGGTCGCTTTTGCTTTCATCACAGAAGAACCAGGTGCATTCGGTTCGGTTGCGCTCATATCAATCTCCCAGGATTGATGCCCCAGATCAATCGCAATCAGGAAATCTTTTTTGTCCGGCTGTGCTTTTTCCTGCGGCTGCTCAACCGTTACCTCCGGAATGGTTTCCTGTTCGGCCGATTGCTGCTGTGCGCCGGTGCATCCGGTGAAAAGCACCGTCAGCAGCAGCGGTCCCATGCAAATCCGCCTTACCTTACTGATCCAACTGATATCCATTCGGCGCAATGCTGAACTCAACCTCCGCAAGAAATTCCGCATTCTTTTTTTCCACATCACTCAATACGCTTTCGTTAAAATCTGCCGCGTCTACGGTTCCGTGGTACCACGACTGCGCATTAAAGTAATTTTGAAGCTCCTTGGATGCAAATTTTCTGCCATGACGCGCATAGATTTCATTTTTGGCATAGTTGATTTGCTGCAAGCTCAGCCCTTCAATATCCTTTTGCGTCAGTAAACGAGAATCGCTTTCGGGCAGAATTTCTTCGGATACTGCTTCCTCTGCCTCGGTCACAATTGCGTTCCCGTTCGGATCGGTCATCCGATTCGCTTTCAAAATCAGCTGACTGCCGTCCAGCTCCAATTCTCCCGTGACAAGAACTTTCTGCTCCAGCGGAAGCTCACTCCACAAGCTGATATCCACACCATCATTCTGCAAATATGCGGAGCTTACGTCATTTAGTTTCACAAATTCACCGTCATCCTCTTTCAGCAAAATGGACATCGGTTCACTCCACTCCAAAAACAGCCGGTTATCTGTGGATACTTTCACCGTACCCTGCAGGGAAACCTCATCATCTGCGACCAAATCCGCATCACTGCTGTCAATCGGTTCGGAATCTACTTCTTTTATTTGTTTTGTTTCCTGCTCTACAGACGTATCCGATGTATTCTCCGCCGTCTTTTCATCCGTCGGTGCAGAAAATACCGTAAATTTCAGAGCAACAGCTACAATACCGGCACACAGCAGCACGGCCACAATAATAATAACCGGCAGGTACCCTTTCTTCTTGGGCACTGCCTTTTGCGGCGCGGTCTGATGCTGCGAAGGACTGCTTTGCTCCATGGATGCATTTGATGCAGAACTATTCTGCACTTTATTGATTTTTGTCTCCTCTTTTTGTTGCAACGGAGCTTGTTCCGTATGCACTGACGCAGCTGGCGTGTCCGTGTTTCCTCCCTCGGGCTTTTGCTGCGGTTCAGTCGTTATTTTTGCGCCGCAAGCAGTGCAAAATGCGGCGCCGGGCTTCAGCGGCGCACCACAGGACTTACAAAATCGTCTTTCTTCTGTCCGCACATCCTGTTTGGCACCACAAGCCTGGCAAAACTTTGCACCATCCTTGATTTCTGCGCCGCAGTGTACACATTTCATCTTACATCCCCCTATCATTGACCAATCCACAGAATTCTGCTCGTCGATAATGATTAATTTCAATTTTAGTATAGCACTAAATCCAAAACTCGCAAGAAGAAAATGGAAACCCACTGCATAGTGTGGTAAAATAACACACACAGGAGGAAATGAAACATGAATATTGCAATTTGTGAGGACGAAACCCATTTCGCCGCGCACTTGCAGGATATAGTGCAACAATATCTCGAGCAGAAGGCACGGAAGGCTGCCATTATGCTGTATTCCAGCGGAGAGGAACTTTCATGCTCCGGCATTATTCCGGATATTATCTTAATGGACATTCAGCTTTCCGGGAAAAACGGAATGGACACGATGAAAAGGCTCCGAGAGGCTGGATGCAATAGTCAAGTCATCTTTATCACTGCATATCCCGAATATGTATTCCAAGCCTTCGATGTGGATGCAATACAGTATCTTGAAAAGCCTATCGACCAGAGCAAACTTTTTTCTGCCTTGGATAAGGCATGGAACCGGGCCGTTTCTGACGATGGAAAGACGATGATTCTCACGAAGAAAGCCAGTGTGTCCAAAGTAAGAATCAAAGATATTACGTATTGTGAAGTATTCAACCACCAGACCATCATTCATACTTTGTCCGACCGGTACAGCTATTCCGGTACGCTGGATTCTTTAGAGCCGGAACTGGACAAGCGCTTTTTCCGCTGTCATAGAAGTTATCTTGTAAATCTTGACTATGTTGTGGATAAGGAACCGGGGACAGCCTTGCTGGTTGGGGGCGGCAAAGTTTTCATTTCCCGTAGAAAACAACAGGAGTTCACTCTGCGGCTTTTGGAATCGTGCAGGAGGTGGGAATAACCTTGCCGGTCACGTTGTACCTTTGGTGGATGGTATCAAATGGGATTCTTACATATTTTTCGATTGATTTTTTCCTCTCCATCACTCAGACAGACGGAAAAAAGCACATCCCTATCTTATTGGCCGTCACTATCGTTCTCACGGCTGCCGTCACCCGCTGGCAGATTCCCGGTACCTTTTGGCTGGAGATTCCCTTGTGGATGGTTTACGCTGTAGTTTTTATCAAAATCCGATGGACGGATTTGCTGGCACCGATGTCGATTTTGTTCACACTGCGCACCTTTGCAGAGGGCTTCACAGCTGTGCTGACTGCATACGCCGCCGCCCACTGGAACCTGCCTTTCGATGGGACATTGGTGCAAATTGCTTTTTCTCTGTCTTTGGATATTCTGTTTTTGCTTTTGCTGATATGGATACAAAAGAGAGCTGCATTTTCGCTGCAAAAATCCATTTCTCCCTACCTGTATGCGCTGTTACTGCCCGGTGCGTTGATGGTGCTGACCATTCGGTATGGGCTGCGGCTGGACAGCCCGACTTTTGCACAATACCTGTTCTCGTTTCGCAGGGATGGCATCTTCACGGCGCTGTTCCTGTTGTCCGGTGCAGCCGTTGTATTTTTCATCATGATTGAGATTGTTTGTAAAGTAATCCGGCTGACGGAGCAGGAAACCGCAATGGCACTGCTCACAAGTCAGTTGGCTGCACAGCAAACTTATATGGAAGAAGCAAAAACACGCGATGCGCAATATGCCGCCTTTCAGCATGATATCAAAAACCATCTGCTGGTTTTATCCGGTCTGATACAGGAAGCAAAGTATGGAGCAGCAGAACAGTATGCCGTGGCCCTGCAAAACGGTTGCAGCTCGCTTATGATTCCCGTTTCTACGGGTAATCTGATTTTGGATACCCTTCTCAAAGAAAAGTTGGGCCATGCCCGGTACTGTGAAATTCGGGTGGATTGCAGCGTGCAGATTCCCTCGCATTTTCACATAGAGGATCTGGATCTATGCGTTGTCTTTTCCAATATTCTGGACAATGCAATCACAGCGTGTATGCAGGTGGAGCAATCTAAACGAGTGCTAAGCATTGCAACAAAAACGAGAGCCAATTTCTTGGTGATTGAATCCACCAATTCTGTCGCCGTAAGCCGCCCCATTGAAAAGGGCATCGGTCTACGAAACATTGAAGCCATTTCCCGAAAGTATCAGGGCATCACAGAAATTGAAAATACAGACGGAACCTTTCGGATCAGTGTGCTGCTCTGTACCCCAAAACAAGAATGCCATGCATGAGAACATAATTTTGCACAAAACCGCCCTTTCACTGCGTTCGCCGGTGGAGGGCGGTTTTGGAATATGACCAAACTCCTGTCTGCCATCCAAACCAGTCATCATTCTTTCACGCATGCTAGTGCCAGAGGAATAACAAAGAGAATAATAATCGACCAAATGGCCTTTTCGCGTGTATTTGTAGTGAATGGAGGTGAGGAGATGCAAGAAGGAGCTTATGCATAAAACTGATTTGAAACAAGCCGTTTCTCACATTGTTATGCCGGACGACATGGCCCAGCGCATCCGCAGCAATTTTCGGCAGACAGACGCAGGTAAACGCACAGCATCCAAATGGTATCGCCGTACCCCGGTTGTGACAGTTGTGTTGGTGATCTGTGTTCTGACCGTAAGCGCGGCAGCCACCTGTACCTACCTGTTCCACAACCCAACAATCCTAAAGGATCACGACGCGCTGAACGCTGTCATTGAGGAGAATAATAACACAGCCACAGGCCAACCGGAGGCTGTGGTGTATCAAGCGCCGAACTCCCGCTCCACCTTCTCTCTGGAACGGATGATGGACGATTATACATTCAAGTCCCGTGGATGAACGTCGGAGGATACCATGTACGGCTCTATTCGTTCGGATGATGCATGGAGCTTCATGGAAGTAACGGATGCAGAAGGCCCTCTGCGGGCCCGCAGCATTTTCTCCGAAGCCGGCGCTGTCAAGGAAGAGTTTACAGCGGAGGAGCCCGCCTTGCTGTAGGAGCGGATGCGCGGCGATCTTTCCGTTGATTTTTCCGGTTCGAATACAATGTTCGCCTATATTTCGGATGCCAATCTGCTGTACTCCATCACAGACCGCAACGGCACGGATGCCGGGCTGTACTGCGACGCATTGTATGCCGGACCCACGGAGGGTTCCTATTTCACCATTGAATACACATACGAGCCGGATGCGGATAACCAAGCCTACGACGCGCCCTATATCACGGAAAGCGACTATGACCAAGCCTATGCCTATACCAACGTCCACGATGTGGAGTTTGTCATCACGACATACGGGGATTGCAGCTGGGCCAAGTGTACGACTGCGCATGGCACTCTGTCTGTATGGCGGATGTCTTTCTACAGAAACGATGGAAACCATTCTGGATTATATCGGCATGGGCAATCCGTCCTGATGGATACCATTTACGCAAGGAAAGCGACCGTTTACGTGATTCATCTTTCCGTTCCCCAAAATGTTCCGATATGTTTTCTGTAGACTTTTGGGAAGGTTTTGCATGAAAAAAAACAGTCGAATCACAATATAAGGAGGGAATTGTATGTCTTTACAGATACGTTCAGGGTATATCAACCCATTGACTACAATGACCAGTCCGAAGCAAGGCCGCACATTCTTCGGAAATAATCGTCCTGCCGACAAGGCAGCAGATTTGCAAACCAAGCAGCAGCAGCTTCAGAATACCCTGCTGCTCATGAAGTCCACGGGTACCGACAGCGGGGTATCCACTGCGGAGCAGCAGGAAAAACTGCAAGCTGACTTGAAAAAAGTATCGGAAGAACTCCAGGCCGTCAAAAATGATGTGCCGCAGGCAGAAATGCTTTCCTCAGTAGAAAAGACACAGGGAACCTCCATGGCTTCCTCTGCCGCAAAGCCCAGAATGGACACCTATGAGCAAAGCGCACAAAAAATAGCGTCGTCCGGCATCTACCAAGTGCATCGAGGGCAGAATTCCGGCTACCAGATTTCATTTATCCCATACTCCGAGTAAATACATAGGAAATGTGACATTCCCAAAGTCTACATTTTTATTTGGCACGGCGGCATCTATATCCTAAATTTTACCTGATAGACACATCAGGACTCTTTACTTCCGCAAAAATCAACCGATAAAGAAAATATATAGATAGTATGTAGAAATGTTCGCGTGCAAGACATTCGTATGGGGGGAAGAACAATATGTATATCGGCCAATTTGGTGCAAATCCGTGGTTGAAAAGCACCTGGCTTAACAATATCAGCATAAAACAGAATAACTCCGCTGTGTCCGCCTCTCTTTTGCAGGCGCAGACACAGTCCAAAGCGGCAAACCGGGATCGGGTGGAGCTGAGCGGCGCTTATCCGTATCTGCCCAACCGTCTGCAAGTGCTGGAAACGCCGGAAGCGACGCCAATCAACGCCAAGCTTGACTTGGCGGCCGATCTTCGCCCGGCTTCGGAGAAAGAATACACCGAAGAAGATGCCCTGATGAATCAATACATGAAGCAGTACCGTCTGGACTTCATCAAAATAGGGGACTCCTTTGAACTGGATCCCTCCAAGCCGGTGAAGCTGATGACAGAAGGTCAGGTCAGTCAGGAGAGTTTGGATGCGTTCCGTGCCCAGTTGGAGGCAAACGGACTGGGGGACGAAATCGACTGGCGCGGTGTGCAGGAAGATTTTATCCACATGGATATACGTTTTGACAACGCCGAAAGTTTTGAAACCAAGGCGGACTATCTGGCTTCTCGCTATGCGGTTTTGAAAGACCGCATCCAAACCCAGTACACTGGCGACAAGCTGGAACAGGAAATGCAGACGCTGGATGGTTTATACACCAAGGCCAAGGAAGAAATGGCGGATTCCTATGCCGCTAACATCGGCGGGTTCTATGAAGAAATGGGACAGTCCGGTGTCTCTGCGGATATGCGGGAGAGCGTTCTGGCAGCCATCGACAGCAAAGCGGACAAATACAGTACATATCTTGCGGAAAACGACATTTATGCGGACATCACCAACCCCAGCAAGCAGTGGCTCAAGCAGGATGACGGCTATATGGCGGCCAAACTGCGGGAAAGTGCCGGTGCATCGTCGGCGGATAAAGTAACCACCCAGACTGTCAGCGAACAAGCTCCATACAGCGACGATGATTTAGCATTTGCCGCTTTCTACGCTAAAGGACTTTCCGAGCAAATCAAAAATCCGGAGTGGGATACCTATGAAATCAAGGACAGTGATGCCGATTTGGGCAAATATCTTGCCCAGCAGTTTCAGTCCCTTTCGGACGAGATGAAGCAGGCAGGCATCAGTGATAAGCTGTCGCAGGTATTAAAAGATTCTTTTGAGCCGTTCATCGACAAGTTCCTGGATGCGCTGGATGCCAAAATAGACCATAACCGGGAGCGGGTTGCCAACAAGCCCTGGCAGGCCGGTCTGATTCGAACGGAATATTTCAACCGAAACGAAGTATATCGGGCGTTTGCGATGTTTCAATAATATTGCAGTGACAAAGGAAAATTATAATTTCTAAGTCAAAGAACCATTTTGCGTTTTGGTCTGAAAATCAACACATACAACAGTTTATAAATTTCTTATACTTGGCAAAGGGAGAAGTTAAAAATGAGTATAGCAAATGTAACTGGAGTAAGTAATCTGGCAACCACCTTTGAAACACAGCAGACCAATGATACTGCTTCTTCGAATACAAAAGCAGAACAGCTTCAAAAGCAGTTAGAGCAAATAAAAAAGAATGATAATTTGCCGAATGACGAAAAAGAAGCGCGTATTGCAAATATAGAAAAACAGCTTGCACAGATAGAAAAACAAGAAGGAAAAGAAAATAGCCAAGATTCTTCTTTCGAGATGAAAAAAAGATTCGATACATATGAAGAGCAAACGCCGCAGCAATCAGCGGGTACGGGCATGTATAAAGTTTCTCATGATGAAAAGGGACAGCAAATCATTCAAGTAGACAAAAATCAAGAAGATATGCAGAACCAGCCCAAAACGGAGTCTCAAAATGAGGGGGAAGAGCCAGTCATTGTAAAGACAACGGCAAACACAGATAAAGTGGACAAAGAAATTGAAAAGTTAAAACAATCGAAAACGCAGTTGGAACAGAAGATTGCGGCAGCCAAAGATACAAGAGAAAAGGATTCATTAGAGAACCAGCTTGCACAAGTGGAAGCTGAACTGAAAATGAAAGATAATGACACATATCGCCGCCAGCATATGGAGATAACAGAGCAAAAAGTTGTTTCAAAGGTTGGCGAATAAAAAGATTCGTTCCACTCATGGCAGATAAACAGCCCTAAAATCAGCATTTTAGGGAAAATCCTGCCGCGCTGGATATTCTGAATCTGGTCAAGGAGACTGAAAAACAGTTTGTATAGGACGGCGCCAAACTGTCGAAAAAATCCGTCATTTTCTGGACGAAAACACATGTTAATCCGGCCGCAAGGTCGGATTTTTTTATGGGATATAAGTCAAAAGATAGCTTTATTGCATCAAGGCATACATCTCTTACACGGCGCATATCCCTGTTCGATCAGTGTTTCCCGCGAACCGATATATTGCTCCCGGTTGGACGGCTTAATATCCTCCACGCTGGAGCAGCTCGGCCGATGGAACTTGTGGGTATTGGTATTGAGCACATAATTCAGTTTCTCCTCTGGAGGTGTCTGCTCCGGAGGCTCGTAAGAGGTCGCATTTACCAACGCACTTTCTCCGGTGGCATAATCGATCTGTACGCCGGGTTGGACATTGAAGGCATAAACGCAGAAGCAAATTCCTGCACCGCTGTCCTCGACCGAATATCCCTCCATAAGAACGCCACTCGCGAGAAGGTTCGCCCCCTCAAAAATCGGCGTCGCACGATAGAGCACATGATTGCCGGTCTGCTGTACATAGTCCGCGACCTGATTTTCAAACGGCAGCATCCCCTCGATATTCAGATACCGCGTACCGGTGATCAGATTGCGCTCATTTGCATTTTCGGCGGTCAGCTGGTATCCGATCAGGTGACAGCGATTATACAGATATTTGCCGTCTACGCAGTCGTATTTGACCAGATGCCAGCCGCTCGGTTTGACCTGTCCGATGCTGCCGCGATCCTCGGTCGGCATCAGATCTTGACCAACACAAGCAAATGCAACGCCGCAGCGACCGAGCGCATCCAGCGGACTGTATATCTCAAAGGATTGGTCAGTGATCTCGTCGTCTGTGAAAAAGGGGATATTGTTATGGATCTCAGTATAAGGCGTGCCCGCATATTGCGGGATTTCCCATGGTGGTTGTGGATTGTCTTCGGACAAGGTCGTTTGGAGCGTTTGCTCGGTTGTTCCGCTGACTGTGCTGGGGCTGCTGTTTGCTTGCGTAAAATCTGCTTTGCATCCGGACAGGATCAGAAGTACGCAAACCAGTAATACGCCCCACCGCTCGATTTTCTGCTTCATACAAACCCCGCTTTCTGCTGATACGGATGTTGTATCTACATCTACCAATATACTTAGATATTTATACATATTCAAGTGCTTTTCGGAAAACTATACTTGGAAATAAGAATAGTTCCGGAGGCCTTGAAATGATCAGCTATGAGCCGCTTTTCAGAACCATGAAAGAAAAAGGGATCACATCGTATAAGCTACAAAAGATGGGCTTCAACCGTGCGACCTACTATTCGATGAAATGCGGCAAAAGCGTGTCTACCAACACCATTGATCTGCTTTGCAGGCTGCTGGACTGTCATGTTGAAGATATCATGCAATATATAGCAGAAAATGACGAAAAAACACGACAAAGTGAATTTTCGTCATTTGGGGAACTGCATCATTTGGTTTGTTAAAGTGGAAAGCTCCGGAAAATACGGCTTGATGCCCGAAAAACGATATAATGACAGCAAAAATCCGGCCAAAAGGCCGGATTTTTATTATAGTTGTTTGTTTTGTAAATTACTCTTGCTGATTTATGCCAAGAAAAACAACCGCTATATGCGGTTGTTCCACGCTAAAAGTTGTCATTGGCAACTGAAATGTTCACATTGTTTATCAAAAATGTTTACCGAGAGCGTGACCGCTTTGCCAATCTCCAAACTGCCGCTATCAGAAATATCCCCAACAGGACGCATATCAGTAGATCAAGCGGTATTGGGAAAGAGGTATCTTTTTCCGTCCCCACATTGGTGCGCTGCGGAGGGTCGGCTTGTGTAATCGCCTGCTGGAGCACCGAAAGTGCAGATGCCTCAAGGCCGTTCTGTGCTGCCGGCAGGGTCACCTCAACCAGATTATTTTCAACGGCATAGGCGATTTGTTCGCCGAGACGCTGGATATCGCTGTTATCCAAATCCGAGATCATTTCGCCAAACGCGGTGGGATCGGCTTCATATGCTTCCGCAATCGAGATGCAAAACGCTTCGTCTGAATACGGATCGGACACCGAGAGGTTCTGGTCGATGAGACTGCAAATGGTCTGTACATCAAAGCCGGGCAGGGTGACCGACGTATCTTCCGGGATTTCTGTTTCGGGGTTTTGCGCCTGATAGGCGGTCCAGTAGTCGGTCAATTCCTCTGCCGCATCCAACTGGTCGGCGGAAAGGTTAGAAAGCCCGTTTAAGATATCCGGCAACGTGTTTTCAGCATAGTTGTTTTCCCAAACGATAAACTGTACAACCACCTGACGTACATCGTCTGGCTGGGAGGCCAGCTCGGAGAGGAATGCGGCCGGGTCATCAGTAAATCGCTGATACAGTTCATAACTGATGGCTTCTGAGCCTGCGCCATCTGATGTTGCCGCTTGTTCCATGAGCGCAGAAGTGGATTGCGCCGCACTGTCGACTTCGTTTGCAGCAAGAGCAGAAAAAGACATCGCAAATGCTGTCAGCAAGGCGATAGAAATCAGTTTTTTCAGCTTACGCATTTTATTCTCCTTCATATACCGAATCAATAACCTTTTTCATTTCGTCTACGGTCACAGTTCCGTAAAACAGGACTTCTCGGTCTCCCACTACGGTTGTCGCATTGATATTATCAAGATTGTGCATAATATACCAATTTACATTATGTACTTCGTATTCGATAACAGGACGATCATCTTTTTCTATAACCGCATTTGAATCGGTGTGAATTGAAGAAATACATACAGATAGGTTTCTCTCCCCATTCAAATAATTCGCAAAAAAATCCGTAGTTTGGGACAGATGATCTTTGGTGATCTGAATATACTCCTGCGTAAACCCTTCTGGTAACCATGTCGGAATCACCTTGTCTGATACCCCAAACGCCTTTACCGTTTGAAGTAAATCAGCGTTTACGATTTCAAAGCGTTCAACGACGTGGGAGGCACCCCATTCAGAAGCAGTTTTTTCTAATCCCAACGAAGTCACATCTGTATCTGGTATATCAGAAAAATCGGGTTGCTTTGAACCATTGGTCGGAATCGGATTTTCTTCAGAACCAAGCGGAGCATTTGGATCAGTTTCCGGCAATTCGCCAACATACTGCTCTCTGGGATTATAGTAGGTATCTGGATCATATTTTTCAGGATTTGTCTTTTGCACGATATAGCCGAACGTCTCGGCGCCCCACATTGCAACATAGTCATACATACTGCGTCCAAACGCAAAAATGCAGAATGTATTGAGCACAATGATCGCCGCGGCTATAACACACAAACGATACCCCCACCGCCGGACGCGAGTGTGCTTATGCGTTGCAAAGGCCGCAGCATGTAGTTCCTTGAACTCCTTCAGTGCGCTTTCTACGTCGGGATGCGTATTTTCGGCATTTTCAGCCTGTGTCTCATCCGTGTAGGCCTTCAGCTGGGGGAGGGCGTCTTCTCCGGATGCGCAAACCTGATCCAGAAGCGCAAGCAGCTTCGGGTCGATGTCGACTTCGTCCGCAATCCGGTCGGTGGAATGCAAAATGGTTTTATCACTTTCGTGCCTTTTCTCATTATCCTGACTATTTGTACACATGCGCTTCACCTCCTCATACGGTTTCTGCTACTTAAATAATGCTTGACAGCAGGATTCTGTAACAAAAAAACTTGCTATTTGTCCTGTTCCATTAATTCCGCACAGCGCTTCTTGGCGCGGCTGAATTTCATGCGGCAGGCGCTTTCTGTTGTATGCAGGCGCTTCGCGATTTCTGCATAATCCAGATCTTCGCCAAGCCGTAGTATCAGAATGTCGCGCTCCTCCGGTGTCAAACCTTTGGGGAGCATCTCTGAAAACGGGATCAGTTCCTGCTCCTTGCCGCGGATGATCGCATCATCCAGCGATACTTCTTTACGGACTTTTGATTTTCTGCACTCGCCGAGTGCATTGTTCTTCAGCACTGTAAACATCCATTTGACAGGGTCTTCATGGTTCATCACAGTGGAAATTTTCAAGATAAGTATGAGAAAGGTGTCCGATACCACATCCGAAGCCTTGACCGGATTTTTTACGATTCGCAGTGCGACTTCAAACATGAGAGCATAGTGCTTTCGATAAAGACTTTCAAAAAAGGAAATTTGCTCTTGTGTCACCCCTTAGTCCCCCCTTGGAGCCAGCTGCGGCTTGATGGAGCAGACTGTGTGAGCAGCTCCAATATCGTTAATTTTAGCATCCTGCTGTGAAAATACAATCCATTTGCTTCTCAGTTACCATTGTAATAAAGGTATTTCCTCACATTAATACAATGCTTCAAAACGTCATTTTGTAACAAAAAAGGACACACAAAATATTTTTTAATTTGCTGTTGCAAAACGGAATCTTGAAGCATTGTACATGATATGGAATGAAGAAACCTGTCCATATTTTTTAAGGAGGAATCATTATGAGGCGCACATTAAAACTCGCTTTGCTCGCATTCACGCTTTCCGTTGCCACGATATACGGAGCAGCGGCGGCAGGAAATGAAATTGCAATCAGCGATCCGAACGCACAGATTTATGTACAGGGTGTTCCAGTCATGTTCCCGAATGAACATGGAGAATACATGCCAGCCATCAGTTATCAGGGCTCTACCTACATGCCTGTTCGTTCGGCTGGCGAATGGATGGGTAAAAACGTGGGTTGGAATGGAGCAACGCAGACCATTACGTTGAGCGGCTCTGTGGACAGCGTAATTCATGGTGAAAATGAAGCGGTAAACGGTGCTGTTTTTCACGGAATAAAGGAAGGAACTGCTGTTCTTTGCCCGGAACGAAAAGTTTATCTGGACGGTGAGCAGGTGACCTTCAAAAATGAAAAAGGTACTGTCATCTACCCCATAGATTTTTTGAACGTGACATATTTGCCGGTTCGCAGCATCGGCGAGTTGACCGGCATGAACGTAAAATGGGTCGGCAGTCAAGACGGAAATATGGGTCTCATCTTTTTGAGGATGCCGCTGAATGAAGCAGAGCGTTCTTCTCTCCAAACCTATGCGCAAAATCTCCAAGCCGCAGCAGAAAAATTATACGATATATCCGAAACATTTCGACAGGCAATCCCTGCGCGGGTTGTCATAACAGAAACGCAGTATACTGTTGTAGATCAGAAAAAAGCACAAGCCGCGCTGACCGAAATGCAGCAACAGATTGCAGAGATGCAAAAATTATGCCAATCGGATTCTACGCTGGTTCAGTATTACCAAAATGAGATACTTTCCAATCTCAAGACTTTACACACCGCAGCACAAACTGTGAGCAATATGCTGTCACAAAATGATTTTGATACTGTGATTGAAGGCGAGGGAGTTATGGGCATCAGCCTTCCCATTGTCCATAGCGGCAGCAATACGGTGCTGCAAATGACCGCGCATATGCGCGAAGTTATTGAGCAGACTGGATTTATCGATCCCTTTGCTAACATATAATTCGGGTTAGCAAAGCTTAAGGAAACATCTCGTGCAAGAAAAACAGTCCGGCCTGTGTCCAACCTAACCGGATTTTCGTACCGTTGTTTTGGATAAAAATTAAATAGATATTTGTCATATAATGCAGTTGATATCATTTTCTTTGCATCCTATACTAATTCTAAGCAAAGAAGTTATGGTTGACCTGTTTCCCGTGGTTATAATCAGTAAGGGGGCTTTTCGATGCCATTACCGCATTTTTTAACACACCGACTGGTATTTTCCAGCTTTTCTGCCGAGGATGTTCTGCGGGTAAAAGAAAAACTGAAAGCGAATGACATTTCTTTTCTTGTCAAAAAGAAACAGTCAAACTTGAGCGAAGGCACATTCGGACAACTCGTTGAAAAGCAAATCGCATACGATGTCTATGTACCGAATGAGGACTTTGACCGCGCTAAGCACGTGTTAAACCTGCTATAAATCCAACACAACCAGAAAAGCGCTTAAAAAAGTACAAAAAACCCGTTATTTCTTTCGAAATAACGGGTTTCAGTCTGTCGAAAAAGTCCAGCAAAAGCTGGGCTTTTTCGTTTGAGCGCGGTAAAATAGGAATAGGTGGTGAGAGCAATGCTGGAACGAGGAAAAATGGATCGGGATGTA
>NZ_JBQKJR010000027.1:0-41766 GCF_052117165.1 Agathobaculum sp. LCP25S3_E8 | reverse complement strand
GCTTGAAAAAAACTATGGAAAGGAGGGCTGCGAGATCATTCAGGACAACTGCCAGGACACCATCTTCGGCGGCTTCGCCCCCAACAGCCAGACTGCGGAGGTGCTGTCCAAAGCTCTGGGCAGCCGCACCGTCCTCTCCGGCTCCGTGAGCCGGGGCAAGAACGATCCCAGCCAGAGCCTGCAGATGATGGAGCGAGCCTTGCTGACCCCTGATGAATTGAAATCCATTCCCAAGGGAAGCTTTATCGTCATGAAAACCGGCACTCATCCTATGCGAACCCGGCTTCGGCTCTTCCTGGATTGGGGCATTAAGTTTGGAGCGCCATACACCGTGCCGGAACGAGCGAACCGAACTGTGGACTACGCCAACCGTGTGGATCTGGAGCGCAATCTCCCGAAAGCTGATAAAGCTGAGGAAGCAGCCGAGCACCATGCTTACGCCGTATCGGGATACGGGGGGATGTCGCATGACCCTGTGCAGGAAAAAGCAAAAAAATATGGCAAAAGCATAAAGTCGATGGAAGGAGAAAATACATGAGCTACTTTGGAACCATTTATGCTGATACCGAACTGCCCTCCAGAGCGAGGGCAGTTTATATGTACCTGCGAGACCGCGCAGATGCTGAGGGGAAATGCTGGCCCGGCATCAAGACCATCGCGTCAGATATGAAGCTCTCCAGAACCACAGTCAAGAGGGCGCTCCACGACCTGGAACAGCACGGTTACTTAAAAAAGGCTTACCGTTATAGACCAAACGGAAGCAGCACCTCCAATCTCTATACTGTGAAATAAAGAAAAGTGGTTTGTACCAAAATGTAGTACAAACCACTTTCTAAAAATGCAAATTATGAGATCTCCACGCCAAGGGGGAACTGCGCCCATTTGGTGGACCCAGGGGCGGTTCAATATGGACCTCCCAGAAGGACTCACTCTAACTGAGATTTAGTACAGAGAAAAGAACTATCTCTCACTGCATGCCTATACAGTGTATCACACCGAAATCTGCAATATGCCTTCAATCGTGTAATCCAAACAGTAAGTAATTCTCTATATACGCGACTTTTCCTTTTCATTTTCAAAGCATATGATTGTGTCTGTCACACCGGTATGCTATACTAAAAAACAAAGTAAGCAATTTGTCACAACAGAAATGCGAGGAATGTTGCTGTGAGAAAAATTTCCTATAAAAGATTGTGGGTTCAGCTTATTGAGAGAGATATAAGCCGGCCGACCTTAAAGCGGGATGTGAATCTTTCCTCTGGAACGATGTGCAAGCTCAACAAGGGGGAGGATGTCTCCCTCTCGGTCCTCCTGCGCATTTGCGATTATTTGAACTGCGATATAGGTGACATCTGCGAAGCTGTGCGAGAGGACTAATTCCTTCCATTTTTCGTACAGTTTTTCTGTTTTAATGGGGATTATACTTACACGGAGGTTTTAATATGGCCGATAAAACTACGAGCAATATTGGGTTTGAAAAGCAGATTTGGGATGCCGCCTGTGTGTTGCGGGGAAATATCGATGCTTCTGAGTACAAGTCTGTTGTTCTGGGATTGATTTTTTTAAAATATATCTCGGATCGATTTGAGGCAAAGTATAGGGAACTGGTTGATGAAGGCGATGGATTCGAAGAGGACATCGATGAGTACATCTCGGAAAACATCTTTTTCGTGCCAGAGAATGCCCGCTGGGGTGTCATTGCCAGCTCAGCGCACACACCGGAAATCGGAACAGTAATTGATGAGGCAATGCGCAGTATTGAGAAGGAGAACAAGCGCCTCAAGGATATGTTTGAACAGATAAAATGCAATGCCATTGAAAATGACAGGCTCAAACAGCTGCGAGATAGTCTTTTGCCGAAGCTGATGAACGGCGAAATTGATGTTTCCGCCATCCAGCTCTAAGCCGCTAAATTATCGTTTATCGCCCTTGTCGCCAATCGAGCGACCACTTGCCGCCCAGAACGCGGTATGATTAGATTAGAAAATGGGAGGTATGTGCAATGGATATACAAGAAACAATTAGCCGCGCCAGAAAAGAATACAAGGATTATCTGCGCGGGAAGCACCCTGAATGGGCAGAAAGCACTCTCAGCACCCATGTTTCTGATGCCTTCTACCTGTATCAGAATACTATTGCCCTCTCCTTCTGGAAGTGCTTTGAAAACGACGAGTCGATGGCAGCGGCAAAGCAGGATATACTCGAATATCTGAAACATGATGTGATGTCAGAACGCGCCGAAGAACGCACAGCCGGTTATTTCAACGATCTCAAGATGCTCAAAGAGTTCCTGGACACCAAAGGCGGTGTGAGAGCCTATGTGGGGCCGGAGTACGATTGCGAAGTGACCGTTTATAAGTATGCAAAGATGGCTTATGATGGGGCGATTTCTTCCGATGACGCTGTTGCGGCCATGTGCAAAGAAGTTCCGTTTTTCGGGGAAACATCCCACAAGCTTATGGTCATGCTGTTTGCGTCCATGATGGAGGGAACAAGGTACACCCGCCGGGGCAATACGGAAACGACGATCTATTACATCGTCCATATCGGGCAGGACTATGGCAAGGAGCGCATGACCAATGCCTTAAAAGCAACCCATGAAAATATAACCTACTACTACGAGCAGACCGGAAACAAGTCGAACAGCATCCGCCGGGGCTGCACGAAAGTAACCAAGGACAACAATATTGATATGGATTTCAGCGAGAAAATGTTTGAGGGCATTATCCCGAAGGAATCCTCTGATACTGCCCTCACGGTCGATGACACCGTCGTCCGGTATTGGCTGTATGCTGCTGGCGATGGCTCGGTCAACTGGGAAAACGATTATGCTGAGGGCATTATGGCTATTGGCTGGGATGACATGGGCGATCTCATGCAGTACAGCTCCAAGGAAGAAATGAGAGCTAAGATGCGGGAAGTCTATGGAGGGACAAACTCGTATAAAAATCAAGTTCATGCGACATGGCAGTTTGCAAACGACATTAAACCCGGCGACATCATCTTCGTCAAAAAAGGCAGAAAAGAAATCATTGGCAGAGGCGTTGTTGAAGGTGAGTATGTATATGATTCCACCCGCGAGCACTACTGTAACACCCGCACCGTCCGATGGACTGACAAGGGGTTGTGGGAACATCCTGAGCAGTTGGCAATGAAGACCCTGACCGATGTAACGCCTTATACCGATTTTGTGAAGAAGACGCAAAGCCTTTTTGACGGAGAAAGCGCAGATGTTGCTATCCAAGATGAGGATGAAGAAGAACGGACATACGATCCATATACTGCCGACGATTTCCTGCATGATGTGTTCATGGATGAAGACCGTTACAACATCCTCAAGGCTCTTTTGCTGACAAAAAAGAATGTGATCCTTCAAGGCGCACCGGGCGTTGGCAAAACTTTTGCGGCAAAGAGACTGGCTTATTCTATCATGGGTGAGAAAGATACAAACCGTGTTAAGATGGTGCAGTTCCATCAGAGTTACAGCTACGAAGACTTTATCATGGGCTTCCGGCCCACGGAAACAGGCTTCGAGTTGAAGAAAGGCGTTTTCTATGAGTTCTGCCGCAAGGCTGCAGAGGACGATCGCCCCTATTTCTTCATCATTGACGAGATCAACCGGGGCAACTTGAGCAAAATTTTCGGCGAGCTGTTTATGCTCATTGAAAGCGATAAGCGAGGAGTTGAGTTGCAGCTTCTCTATGCGTACGAGCAGTTCTCCATCCCAAGCAATGTTTACATCATCGGCATGATGAATACAGCAGACCGTAGCCTTGCCATGCTGGATTATGCGCTGCGCCGCCGCTTTGCGTTCTTTGAGATGACACCGGCGTTCAACTCATCCGGTTTCAGGGCGTACAGGGCGAAGATCAACAATCCGAAGTTCGACCGCCTGATTGCCACGGTGGAGCAGCTTAACGATGTAATCGCGAGTGATGATTCGCTGGGCGAAGGATTCTGCGTCGGCCATAGTTATTTCTGTACGAACGCCACAGTCACAGATGATTGGATGAAGTCCGTAGTAGAGTTTGAGTTGATCCCGCTGCTTAAAGAATATTGGTTTGATGAAGCCGCGAAAGTCAAGGATTGGAGCCGTACTCTCCGTGAGGTGGTCAAATGATTCCCATTCGCAACATCTACTATATGCTGGCCTATGCGTTCCAAGTTTTGCACGAGCAAGGCTATAAGGATGTTGCCGCTGAGGATTTCCGAAACACCGCAGAGCTGCTGGCCGCTATCCTATGCAAAGGTGTGTCTGTTCAGATTAAGCGGGGCTTATGCAGACAGTACATAACTAAGGAAGAACCGCTGGCTTCTCCAAGAGGAAAGCTGGAAATTGGAGAATCCATCAAAACCCAAGTCCTTCGTAAAAAACAGATCGTCTGCACCTATGACGAGTTTTCGGTTAATGCCTATACAAATCGCATTATCAAAACGACAATGGCCGTCCTGCTCCGTGCAGATATTTCAAAGGCGAGGAAGAAGGAAATCCGCAAGCTGCTTGTCTTCTTCGATGGCGTAGATACTTTGGACGCTCATAACATCAACTGGAACATCCAATATGACCGCAATAATCAGACCTATCGGATGATGATTGAATTATGCCGGTTTGTTCTGAACGGACTGCTGCAAACGACCGCAGACGGATCTACCCGTATCATGGATTATGCGGATGACATGACAATGGCAAAGCTGTATGAGAAATTCATACTGGGCTACTATCAGCGGGAGCACCCGGACATCCGTGCGTATTCCCCACAAATCGCTTGGCAAGTGACAGATGGGTGCAGAACGCTTCTGCCTACCATGCAGTCCGACATCGTGCTTTCAAACAAAAGAGCCGGAAAGACGCTTATTATCGACGCAAAGTTCTACACGCACAATATGCAGATGAAAGCACCCTATATGACGCAAACGCTCCACTCAGGGAATTTGTACCAGATTTTCACCTATGTCAAGAACTGGGATACAGCGCCCGGAGAAACGGTAGCAGGGATGCTTCTATACGCCAAGACAGATGATGCCGTTCAGCCGGATGGAGATTACCAGATGAGCGGCAATCAGATCAGCGTAAAAACGCTTGATATGAACTGCGAGTTCGCTGTGATCGCAGGACAGCTTGACACGATTGCGGAAAGGGTTAGATGATAACACAGCAGATCGAACAAGGGAGCAATGGAAATGGCAGGATATTACACAGAATCAAATTACGAGAATGCAGTTCTCCAATTACTCAACGAAGGGCTGGGCTACACCTATGTCTACGGACCGGATATAGAGCGTGATTATCATTCCCCGCTCTATGAGGATGTTTTGTTGCCCGCTTTGCAGCGCATCAATACGGGCTTGCCTTTGGATGCTATCAACGAGGCTGTTTACAAGCTCAAGAATTTTGAGTCCGGCTCACTGCTGCAAAAGAACATGACCTTTTCCGACTATCTGCAAAACGGTATCTCTGTAAAATACTTTGTAAATGGCGAGGAACGCTCCACCCTCGTCTACCTTGTTGATTTCAAAAATCCCGCCAATAACGACTTTACCGTTGCTAACCAGTGGACTTTCATCGAAAATTCCGAGAAACGCCCTGATGTCATTCTCTTCATCAATGGTCTTCCCCTTGTCGTAGTAGAGCTGAAATCTCCCTCCCGCGAAGAGACAGACGCTTCCGACGCATACCGCCAGCTCCGCAACTATATGTACGAGATCCCCTCCATGTTTATTTACAATGAGGTCTGTGTCATGAGCGACATGACTACCTCAAAGGCTGGAACCATCACCTCCGGTGAAGACCGCTTCATGGAGTGGAAAACAACGGATGGCAGCTATGAGAACACACAGTACGCGGCCTTTGACACCTTCTTTGAGGGACTGTTTGAGAAGAACCGTTTCCTCGACATCCTGAAAAACTTTATCTGCTTCAATGTGGACGGCGAGAAGACATTCAAAGTGCTTGCCGCCTACCATCAGTATTTCGCCGTCAAGAAGGCGGTTGCTTCCACCCAAAAGGCAACCGTCACGGATGGCAAAGGCGGCGTGTTCTGGCACACGCAGGGCAGCGGAAAATCGTTGTCTATGGTGTTTTATGCTCACTATCTGCAAGAAGCATTGGAAAGCCCGACAATCGTTGTGATCACAGACCGCAATGACTTGGATGACCAGCTCTACGGCCAGTTCGCCCGCTGCAAGGACTTCCTGCGCCAAACGCCGCAGCACGCCCAAAGCCGAACCCACCTGAAAGAACTGCTTGCAAACCGTCAGGCAAACGGCATCATCTTCACAACCATGCAGAAATTTGAGGAAAGTGATGAGCCTCTTTCTGATCGTCGGAATATCATCGTCATGGCGGATGAGGCACACCGCAGCCAATACGGATTAACGGAGAAGGTTGTAGTCCGTCAGAAAGAAGATGGTGAAGTCGAGGCAAAGACCATTATCGGTACCGCCCGTATTATCCGTGATAGCCTTCCGAACGCTACATACATCGGCTTCACCGGTACTCCCATCTCTTCTAAAGATCGGAGCACCCGTGAGGTGTTCGGTGATTATACCGACATTTATGATATGACTCAGGCAGTTGAGGACGGAGCGACCAGACCGGTTTACTATGAAAGCCGCGTCATCCATCTCAAGCTTGATGAAAAGACGCTGCATCTTATTGACGATGAGTATGACCTGATGGCAGAGAATGCCGATCCTTATGTTATCGAAAAGAGCAAAAAGGAACTTGGCCAGATGGAGGCAATTCTGGGGGCTGACCAGACGATCCGTTCTCTGGTAGACGATATTCTCGACCATTACGAAAACTATCGCGCCAATATTCTGACCGGGAAGGCGATGATTGTTGCCTACTCCCGCCCCATCGCCATGAAGATATACAAGCGGATTTTGGAGCTTCGTCCAGCTTGGACGGAAAAGGTCGCAGTTGTCATGACGCAGGGCAACAACGATCCTGAAGAATGGCGTGAAGTAATCGGCAATAAGGCTCACAAAGAAGATATGGCGAGAAAGTTCAAAGACAACAACTCGTCGCTTAAAATTGCTATCGTTGTGGATATGTGGCTAACGGGCTTTGATGTTCCGTCCCTTGCCACAATGTATGTCTATAAGCCGATGGCCGGTCACAACCTCATGCAGGCTATCGCTCGTGTCAACCGCGTTTTCAAGGACAAGGAAGGCGGCTTGGTTGTTGACTATGTGGGTATCGCTGCCGCCCTGAAACAGGCCATGAATGACTACACAGCGCGGGACAAGAAGAATTACGGCGACACGGATGTCAGCAAGGCTGCATATCCGAAGTTCCTTGAGAAACTGTCCGTGTGCCGTGACCTATTCTATGGTTATAACTACGATAAGTTCATGACCGGAACCGATCTTGATAAGGCGAAGACGATTACAGGTGGCGTAAACTTTATCCTTGGTAAAAGCGTTGCGGAACAAGACCTTCCTGACAAGGAGAAAACACAGAATATCTACATCAAGGAGGCTTTGCTGCTCAAACAGGCACTTTCGCTGTGCGGTAGCTTGGTGGATGAGAAAACACGACTTGAAGCTGCATTCTTTGAATCGCTCAGAACAATGATTGTTCGACTTCTGTCCGGAGGAACCGGCAAGAAGTTTACCCTCCCGGAAGTGAATGAGCGGATCAATGAGCTGCTGAAACACAGCATCAAGAGCGAGGGCGTAATCAACCTCTTCTCGGATGTAAAGACGGAGTTTTCTCTGTTCGATCCGAAGTTTCTTGAAGAGATTGCCAATATGAAGGAGAAAAACCTTGCGGTTGAACTCTTGAAAAAGCTGATTGCCGAACAGGTGTCGGTTTACCGACGAACCAATATCGTCAAATCAGAGAAGTTTTCTGAACTTATTCAGGGTGCAATGAACCGCTACCTGAATGGAATGCTGACGAACGAGGAAGTGATTCAGGAGCTTTTGAAGCTGGCAAAAGAAATCGCTGATGCAAACGCGGAGGGTGAAAAGTTGGGATTGAATGCCGACGAGCTTGCATTCTACGATGCTCTGACCAAGCCGCAAGCGATCAAAGATTTTTACGAACACGATGAACTAATTGCCATTACCAAAGAGCTGACCGATCTTCTTCGTAAAAACCGGACGATTGATTGGCAGAAGAAAGAAAGTGCAAGAGCCGGTATGCGGCGTTTGGTTAAGCGATTGCTCAAGAAACATAAATACCCGCCGGAGGGGATGGACGATGCCGTCCAGACTGTCATGAGTCAGTGTGAGATGTGGACGGACAATGTGATGACCGTCTAAGAATACAGAGCAGACAACAATTTTACGATGCTATGTTCTTACCAGCGCATAAGAAAATGAGGTCGAATATGGATCATTATTTCGGTTTCAACACACCTGAAAGTCGAAAAAAGCAGAGAAAAGCTGCCCTAACAGAAATCGGAGAAAAAGCAACGAATTTTTTCTGGGATGTCGCCCCGGAATACGGCTTTGAAATGCGCGAAGGGCAACAAGATATGTCCTTTGAAATAGTGGACGCTCTCATCCACAACCAACATTTTGCTGTCGAGGCCGGTGTTGGGATTGGAAAGTCTTTCGGCTACTTGGTGCCTGTCCTGCTTTATAACAAAAAGCTAAATAAACCGGTGATTGTCGCTACCTCAACGATTGCCCTCCAGGAACAGCTCTGGAATGATGTTCACGATGTTATGTCCCTTCTGAAAACAAATCCAGAGGTCATTCTTGCAAAGGGCCAGACGCACTATCTTTGCCATAAGCGAGCAAAGGAGCACCTTGAAACGGAGAATGCTGTCATTCCGAAAGAACTTGCCGAAGGCATAGAGCAAGGCTTCCAAGAGCGCAAGCAGTTCATGGCAACCATACCGCAAAATATCTGGGACAAAGTAAATATCCAGCGTTTTAGTATGCGGAATTGTGGCTCCTGTGATAAGAAATGCCTCTATTATGACATCCGCTCTCAACTAAGATACACTGATGGAATTGTGCTGTGTAATCAGGATTTCTTGACTGCGCATCTCCGTCAACTACGGCGTGGACAGGACGGTTTGATCAACCGTGAAACTGACCTGATCGTTGTGGATGAGGCACACAACTTGGATGATAAGGTGCGAAGTGCAACAACGGAGCGCGTCAGTCAGGGAAGGATTCTTGGTCTTATCAGAAGCGCAGCCGATGAAGTTAAGCCCTCTGACCGGCAAAATATTCTCAAAGAGACCGAGACAGCACAGAAGGCGGTCTACTCATTCTTTGACTGCCTCAAGGTACAGATGCAGCAGCAAATCAATACGGCGCAACAGGATATGCGCTATGCTGGGCGCTTCTTCTTTGACGGGAGCGAGGAATCCTTAGCGCTTTTGGAAGCAATGATCGAAGCCGTCAAGAGTGTGGCTCTCAGCATTCAGGTCTATTCCAGCTTCGAGTATAATAATCGGTCAACAGCGGCATCGGATGAGCTGGACGAATTGAGTGAAACCCTTGCGGAAATGATTGCAGAAGTGGATGACTACCTTCTCTGGATAGAACGCAAGGGAAGTCAATCTGAGCTTGTCTATTGCCCGAAGAATACCCGAGAGATTACCAACCGTCTGTATTTTAGCGGAAGTGCCCGGACAATTCTTACCTCAGCAACGCTGACGAATGCGACGGAGGGAAGCCTTGAAGAACAGTATGCCTATTTCATCAGCAATACCGGATTTCCAACAGATGAGCATGGCTGTCTCTCAGAGCCGAAGCCCTCTCCTTATCCTTATGACGAGCACTCCATGATTTATTACTGCGACGATCTGCCGCATCCCACCAAAGAACATGAGGCATTCATAGAACAGGGAGTGCAGCGGCTACTCGAAGTTCTTGACATATCCGGCGGCAAAGCCTTGGTTCTCTTTACGGCCAAGACCGACATGGAAGAGGTATATTCCATCCTGAGTCAGAAGGAATTGCCGTATAAAGTTCTGATGCAGCAGCCGGGTTCATCTCAGGATCAAGTGCTTAACGAGTTTAAGGAAGATACCAACTCGGTGCTGCTCGGAACCGGCGCATATTGGGAAGGCATCAGCATTGAGGGTAAGAGCCTATCGAATGTAGTGATTTTCCGGTTGCCATTCCCTGTTCCTGATCCTATTATCGAGTACAAAGCATCTATCGCGAAAGATCCGCTGATGGATGTGCGCGTCCCGGAAATGGTAATCAAGCTCAAACAGGGTATTGGCAGATTGATCCGCAACTTTACGGATACAGGGATTGTCTGCATTATTGACCGAAGATTGAGAGATGCGCCAGCAGAGAGATACCATGATATTGCGTGGGCATCCCTCCCCATCAAAAACCGCACAAAAGACCTTGGAGAACTTAGACGCTTTTACGAGAGCCTTCCGGCTGCACACAACGAAACAGAGGGGTAATCTCACATGGAAGTCCAAGAGGCTGTTGGTGCTGCTATCGCCAATGAAGACAAAATCATATACAAGGATAGCACCTACGAGCTGGTCTCCAAGGTGTCCTATCTGATCGGCGTTCCTCGGCACATATTTGAAAATGAGCATGAAGCGCCCCAAATGGAAGTTTTCGAGCGGCTGGAAGCGGATAAGGCTGCTCGTATTATCCGGCATCTGAGCATCATCCGAACTGCCATTGAGCGAAACTTCCGGCACATCAACAGCGCAATGAGGATCGATTACCGAACAATCCTTTCCATGCCAGAGTATGTGCCAGCAGACAGTCTGCATCAGCTGAGTGCGGACGGAATCAACTTTATAAAGAAATCCAGCACAAAGCTCGTCCACCATGTTATCGAGATCAACCGGCTGATTTCGGACCGAATCAACAACTGTAAGAAACTGTTTCCTCTCTGGATTAGCTGGGACTATATCAAGGACCTGTTTATCATGCCCAACGGCTTGAAGGAGGAAGGGACCAGACAGGCTGCTTACCTCTATTACGCCAATCGCTCCTATTACCCCTATCAGGTGTATATCAACTGGGTGCCGCAGGATGAAGGCAATGTCCTCTATAATGACAAGAAATTTGCGGTGCTGCTGTATCAATGGCACAATGACTATTTCCGCGAGTTCAGCAAAGTCTCTGATGTCAGCAGCTATGTCAAAGGCAGCATCTATGAGTACATCGAAGGCAGCGAGAAGACGGTTGTAGTGGTGGACTGCGAAAACTCCGATCCGTACAAGCTATGCGCTGTTTTGAGAAACCTTGACTATAAATACACGCAGAAGATTTCGAGCATCATTCTCTTTGATGACATTCATACTGCCTCTGCGTGGCGTATCCTCGAAGATTTTACCAAGATACCGGTGGAGCATATTCTGATTGAGCGGGTCAAAGAAAGCAAATCCCTTGTAGACATCAAGCTGACTGCACGAGCCTGTCAGGAACACTATATCAACAAGGTGGATTCTTTCATCATCGTTTCCAGCGACTCTGACTACTGGGGACTGATTTCCTCGCTGCCGGACGCTCGCTTTCTGATGATGATTGAGCACGAAAAAAGCGGCCCGGATTTGAAGGCTGCACTGGTCAATACCGGTATCTTCTACTGCTACATAGATGACTTTTACTCCGGGAATGCTGACGAACTGAAATTTGGCGCACTTATTAAAGAGATGTACCGGTATATAGACAGCGCAGTCCATCTAAATGTCAATGAAATGTTCTCAGCCGCTCTAAAAGCGACCCGCATTGAGATGAGCGACGCGGAGAAAAAACAATTCATGGCGCAGCATATACGAACCATGCAGATGTCCATTGCGCCGGATGGCGAAGTCGTTATAGAATTTAAGAATAAATAGTCTTAGGATTGGAGGGTACTGCTATGATGCAAGAGATCATGGACCAGGAAGAGCGGGTTATGCTTGACCAAATTGCCAAACTTACAGAAGAAAATCATGTTGAATGGGCTTGTGACGAATACAATCCGATTGGGTTTCTCGACAAAGACGATGACTCTGAACAATCCGCCTGTATCTGCCAAATGTTTCAGTTTTCCGCTGTCCTAAATGGTTTTCATTACGAACTTGAGTTAGCTGAATATATCAATGTACCCAGCGGTAAGATTGACCTATCCGTTACCCTCACAAGAAACGATGACGAACATTTCCTGAAAATTGACTCTATCCTGTCTGTGGAGCTTGCCACTTCCCAAGAAAAAGAGGCAAAGGATATAGACAGCATCGCTGCTGTTCGGTTAGCAAAGCACCTTGTTCCTCTGGCCGTTAAGACGGATGCCGTTGCAGAAGCCTTTTCGTGGGCGAGTTTCATCAACCAGACCGGCATATCTAAGGCGCTTCTCAATAATAATCTCACGAAATTGGGAGAAAAACTGTGTTCGGAACATCGGGCGCTCGACTTCCACTACGCTGTGTTTGACAACGCTTATAAAGACCGACTTCTTGCCGAACTATGCGAGTGAAGCCCCCCCTGCAATTCACAGGGGGGCTTTGCGTCACTGTGCTATGCTATTCCCTTGATCCAGCATCATCGCAACCTGATAAATAAACTCTTCCGGTGTCGGCCTGTCGCCCTTGAAGGTCATCATGTCCCAGATAGGCTGTGTCAGCATCATGATGATCGAAAGCTTCATCAATCGCTCTCTGCATCTCCTGTAAAACATTGTCTGGGGTAGTTCCATTTTCCTTTGCGATCCTTTCAAGAATTTCCTGAAAATTTCTCACGAGAAACCCCTCCATCTTTAGAATTTATACTTGCTCTTTAGAACAAGTATATAATTAAAAGATAGTCGAAGATGCGCAAACCTTGTCGAATGCAAGAAAAAAGATTGGAAGAGCCGGTGGCTCTTCCAACTGCTACTTTTCAACTAATGCGCTTACTGCTTTGAGTATTCGCATTTTCTCATCGTGTGGGAGATCCTCGATGGCGGCAGAAAGCTCAGAAGCGACGCTTTTCGTCGCGTGATCTACTACATCAACCAGTAAAGAATCCGCAGATACCTCAAGGACATTAGCGATTGCAACAAAGGTATCCAGCCGTGGGATTTTTGAACCGCGTTCGATCACACTTACATGAGTTGGGCTAATATCAACAAGTGCTGCGAGGTCTTCCTGTGTCATATTTTTCTTTTCCCTTGCAGTTTTAATCCGTTGCCCGACTGCCTTAGCATCCATCGTACCACCTCCTTCTTTAGAACATGAATTAGCTCTAAAGATAGTATAAATTGGAGGCGTTCAATCATACAGAAGCCAAAGACCAAGCAATAATTCTAAAGACCTAAAACGCAAAAAAAGAAGAGCCGCAGCCGACACCCGGATAGAAGAACAAGTTACAATGCTAAAGAACGAATCTCAAGAATAAATCCAATCTGTTAACTTAGATATTATGAATAAGCGGGCCTTTGTTCGTCTCTTCAACCCCATTTTCAAATCTGCAGACAAAGTCGCACTGCGCCGGCCAGCTAAGTAATAATTCAGATAGAGTCCAGCTTCACGATACATACTCCAACATATTTGTTTTCATAGTATTTTTTACTCGTGTCTGAAAAATCACATGCATAGAAGAATTCGTACTTTCGTGCCGCTGTCCGATCGCCAAAAAGTCTTTTCAGATCTGCTGTCAATTTTCCATTACTGCGGTAGCTGGTCGCAGCAAAGCATTCAGCAATGATTTCTCCATCAGTAGACTCAATATCATAGCCGCTGACATTGCCCCAATTAAGAAGGAATGATTTCTCGGGATAATGGGATAACAAATACTCAGTAGCGGCGAGCGTCACAAAATAAGTCTGACTTTGATTGATAACCTCAACTAAGTTCTCGGGTTTTCCAGATAAAGGCTCGGTGGCAATCTTGTCAAATTTGAAATGTTTGAAGATTTCTTGAGCATCCTCACTGTCAATCATCGCCTTAATATCCTGCACGCTTTTTCTGAGGTTTGACAGGATCGTGGTTTTGTATCTGCTAAGCTCTTCTGCACTGCTAATCGTTACCGTGTTTGCCATAGATTTCTCCTTCATTGCAGCGATGCAAATATTTCACCCTCGATGTCCAGTATGTCATCCATCGGCAGCTTTGTTCCGTCCTGCATCACAATCAACCGTTCAAAGTCATCTATCTTTTTTACCATACCAGTCACTTCGACATATGCTCCACCAGCTTTGCGTTTATCCGGCTTAAAGTAAGTAAAGGTGACTTCCGGTTTATCATTCATGCTATCAACAAGAATATGGAACTTCGTGTTCAGGGTGCTCAGAGCCTCTTCGTCCATTTCAACCTTTCCCACTGTTAGACGCCCGGTTTCTTTGATAGCGGCATCATAGCCGGTAAGCGCTGCAAAGGGTGAGAATTGGGCGGCTCGATCCTGCATGGACATCTGCGGTCTGATTTTGGATACATGGTGTGGTAGATGGATTATATCATCGTACTGCTTTTTCATAATCTTTGTCCTTTGTGTTCCGTTAAAAAGAAACAGCAATTCCCTTATGATCAGAGAGAAGTTTATCCTCATTCCATTCTTCAATCGTCAGCTTTACGAAGGAAGCAAAACGGCGGGAGATGGCAATATGGTCAATGCACTCGGCCTGTTCACCCGTCAAAAGGGACAGTTCGACCTCCTGAAATAAATTCTGCAAATCGTTTCTTCCGGCTCGCGTGAAGTAGTAGTTATCGAAGAAGGAACAGTTAAAATCACCGCACACGCAGATACCGTCACCTTTCTTACTCAAACGGCGTATGTCATCACTCTGGTGATGAAGTTCCTCCATGAAGGAAGGGTGACGGTTGCCCAGTATTCCTATGATTGTTCCATATACCAGCAGATTTCCAGCTTCCGTTTTTAGCTCAGCGCAAAGGGCAGTATGCGGATCATAGGTCTGATGCAGCTGAACAACGGGATAGTTGGTGTAGAGCGAAACACGATTTTCTGTAACGGCATAAGGGATGGCCTTATCTTCTATCAAAGAAGTGGTCTCATGGCAGAAGGTATACTTGGGGTGCAGCCGCTTGTCGGTCTCGGTCAGTACCAGGATGTCAGCCTTAATGCTATTGCACAAACCCTGAATCTGGTCAAGCTGCTTTTTGTGCTTGAGTCGCTCCACATTCCATGTGGCGATTTTCATGCCTTGTGACCTCCAATCTGCTGGTTCCGATCTTTGGCTGTTGCACCTTCTTCCAAGTTCATCCCCCGGAGAATCGCATTCTTACCAAACTTTTTCTTGATGTTCAGCATGGCCGTCTGCATTTTCTGCTCGCGTTCTAATTCCTGCTGCTCCTGTTCCTGCTGCGCCTCCTGAGCGGCATAGTCAGCGAAAAGGTCAAGTTGTTCAAATCCGCCGTTCTTTTTTGGTGCGGACTCTTTCGGGAGGACATGGTTTGCCACAACATTCAGTCTTCGGATGAGAAGACTTTGGTCTACGATGCGGTCAAACAGCTCCGCTGCGCCGGACATGATCTTTTTGGTGGAGGCCGTGTATCCATCCAGATTGATTGTGCCGTGGGCGTGTTTGGGAATCTGCCTCCCGTAATGATCCTTCACAATCGCGCCGTGATACTTTGCTTTTCTTGCAGGGTCGGTGAGATTCTCAATGTCATAGCCCACCGTCACCACAAGCTGATCGGTGACAAGCCCTTTGTCCACCAAATCCAGAGAAAGCATATCTGCCATCTCTCGCAGGACGAGCCGCGCCTTTTCTGCATCGTAGGGGCAGTGAAGCACCTGTCCCGATCCCTAGCTGTTAGAGGTTGGCTTGTATGCCTTAATTGCCTCGATGGTAGTTGGCTCCCAGCCCCACGCATGGTCGATCCGTAATTCTGCATTCTTTCCGAAGAGATGATACAGCAAATCCTCATTGCGCTCGGAGCATCGTGCAACATCGCCCATCGTGAACATCCCGTGCTCTTCCAGCTTCTTTGCGTAGCCACGGCCTACTCGCCAGAAGTCGGTGAGGGGCTGGTGTGACCACATGGTCTGCCGGTAGGTCATTTCGTCCAGCTGGGCGATGCGTACCCCATTTTTATCCGCCGGAATATGCTTTGCCACAATATCCATCGCCACCTTGCAGAGATAGAGGTTTGTCCCGATCCCCGCCGTGGCCGTGATGCCGGTGGTTGCGATGACATCCAGAATCATCTTCATGGCGAGGTCATGGGCAGACAGCTTGTAGGTAGAAAGGTAATCGGTCACATCCATAAATACTTCGTCGATGGAATATACCACGATGTCCTCCGGGGCGATATATTTCAGGTAGACCTCGTAAATCTTCGTGCTGTATTCCATGTAGTAGGCCATCCGGGGCGGAGCGATGATGAAGTCGATCTCCAGATTCGGGTTTTCTTGCAGCTCAGAGAAGAAGCAGGATTTGCCTTCCAGCACTCTGCCCGGAGCATCATGCCGCCGTCCGGCGTTGGCTTCCTTGACTCGCTGCCTGACCTCAAAGAGCCGCCCTCGGCCTGAAATGCCGTAGCTTTTGAGACTTGGAGTGACGGCAAGGCAGATGGTCTTGTCAGTGCGGCTTTCGTCTGCTACAACGAGATTGGTGTCCATCGGGTCAAGGCCGCGCTCCCGGCATTCCACCGAAGCATAGAAACTCTTGAGATCGATTGCAATGTAGGTGCGGTCTTTCATGCTTCGGTGAGCCTTCTTTCAGTCCTTCAAATGAGAAGTTCTCACTCCGATATATGTTTAATCTTCTGTAAATTCCCGCTACATAGCGCATCCATGTTTCTGAATATTTTATCTGCGTCCCAATCCCACCATTTGAGGTTTAGCAGATATGCGGTCAAATCATCATCAAACCGCTTGCGAATCAGTTTGCACGGGTTTCCGCCAGCAATGCTATATGGCGGAATGTCTTTTGTGACAACAGAGTTAGCTGCTATGATCGAACCGTCCCCAATATGAACACCCGGCATGACAGTCACATTCTGTCCGATCCAAACATCATTTCCCACAACGGTGTCGCCCTTTAACGGCAGATCTTCAAGGCTGGGAGTAAACTGCTCCCAGCCACTGCCCATGATGTTAAATGGGTAGGTCGTTACGCTGTTCATTCTGTGATTGGCGCCATTCATGACGAATTCAATACCCTTTGCTATCGCACAAAACTTTCCAATAATCAATTTATCTCCAAGAAATTCATAATGGTGCGTGACGTGATCTTCAAATTTTTCCGCACCATTTATATCGTCGTAATAACTGTATTCACCCACGATAATATTCGGCCTGGTAATTACATTCTTAATATATACCACTTGCTTGATTGCTTCGTTCGGGTATACAGCGTTGGGATTCGGTCCCATATGATTCCCCCTCCAAATTCAGATTTTTGTTTTAATGATACACCGGGCAAGCTTTAGTCAAGGGCAAACAGCGCCGCATGGATCTCAAACCGTTGTAGTTACCACAGCTAATAAAGGACTCAACAAGGATGTCGAATTTATTGCTAAGCGACCGTACGACGCCTTGATGACTATACTTTATTCAAATTGGATATCGTTCTCATTGCACCATCGTTCGGCAAGCTCCCGGTAGGCGTTTGCCTGATAGTCGTACCACAACTGTTCCACGCCTTGAAAGCGGATCGTTTGCTTGAAACGCCGGAACGCACCCTTGCCGCGTATTGCCCCAGCCAGCTCGCTTTTGATCCTGCCCGCTGGGAGGTCGTCCACAAAGGAGTCCATGATGCTGTATTCGTGGATTTCATATTTTGTCGGGAATCGGAGAAACCGCTCCGGTTCCTTCTCGATCAGTTCGGCAAGATCCTCATCTGTCTCACCGGTAATCCATACATCAGGCAGATAAACCGTTTCGTTGGTTTTCGTATCATAGAGCATCGTGTAGGCATCGCTGGCCTGTTCGATTGCGTCTATGACCGTTTGCAGCTTGATCTTCATGCGCATCACCGTCCGCAGCACTTTTTGTATTTCTTCCCGCTTCCGCAGGGGCAGGGATCGTTCCGGCCAACCTTTTTCGGTTTTGTTCCGTTCTGAATTTCTGCGATTTCTTTCAGGAAATTCATCCGCAGCTCTTCGCTGGGCATCTCCATTGCCAGAATCCCTTGCCGAAGCTCGTCTGGATTCATGGTTCCGTCCGCAATGGCCTGACGGATGTTCGGGCCAAAGGAAATAGACTTGGGAATGCGTTCTTCCGGGGGATACATTGCGGTCAATTCGTCGGGCGTATGACCACGGTTATATTGCATCCGCACATGGTTGTGAAACGGCGTATACACCTCTGCAAAATCGCCTATATCCACTTTGCGGCGAAACTTCACACCGATCTCATCCAACCGGTTCATCGCATCCTCAAATCCGGCGTTCATGCAATGGAGACCATAATAGATGTCGATGAACACCGCTTCCAGCTTGTCCTCCGGCACAGTGGTTTTAGTCAGGAGGAAGTTTCGGAATGCCTCTGCTTCCGGGGTATTCTCCCAGTGGAAGGGATTGTCGTAAGCAAGGAACTCCTTCTTGTCCGGCACATAGTAGGGCTTTCCCTGATGGCCTCGTAAGATCTCATGATATGGTTCAAGGTCCTCGCCGATTAGCTGCACATCTATGACCTCGTACTCCATCAACTCGGTTTCAGGACCGTCGTAATAGAGTTCAGATTTACCGAGGATGTAGTAGTCCTCGCACTCATGCCTTGCGATTTCGGCAAAGGCAAGAAATTCTTCCTTCGTCACCAGCGATTTGTTCTGCGATGTGATGATCCCATAGAGCTTGCTGAGCGGGATAATGCCGTACAGATTGGCGGCGGCATTCAAATACTTTCGCAGAAGCCGCGAGGCGGTATCCTTCAACGGGATCTCCCGATAGAGCGCATTTAATTTTCTGCGCCCGTATTCCTCTGGGATCGGGATATAATACGGTTCCTCTCTGCTCATTCCGCTTCCTCCACAATGCCAAAATCAATCAGAATATTTTTATCTCCGTAGGTGGGATAGACGATGCCGGTCATCTCATACGCATATCGCTTGACCTTCCGGAAATCCTTTGTCCGCTCCGGGGAAAATGCTGCGGTTTCATGCTTTTCGTATTCCGGCAGACCGGCAAGGTCATCCGCAGCCGCCTTGATCAGTGCATCTGTAACATCATAGATATCTTTCCCGTACTCTACGGCCAACAGCTCGTGTTTCTTTACATCCTGATCCAGATTCCCGAAGGAACGATACAGCAAGTATTTCATCGTAATTTTTTCTCCTTTTCCATGATGTCATCTTGTTCGATGCTTCGATTCTCTCAGGAGCCTTTGCGCTGATCCATCCTACAAATTTATCACAGTTCATTTCAAGAAACTGCTTCGGTGCTCCTGTTCGCAGAATCGGTGTCCCTGCATATTCAGCTCCGAAACCTTGAGCGCCACCAAGTTTATATCTGAACTCATGATGCGCGCAATCTGGCCGACATCATAGCCGTCGTATATGTATTCCAGAATCTCATCGTCAGGAAGAGCGATCTGTGCGGCAAACATATTTGCCTCGTATTCCATCCGCTGATTCCGCATGTCAAAAATATTGAATTCCTGCAAGCCGCCAACCTGGATCGCCTCTCCGCGGTGGAGACAGTCATGCCCGATCTCATGGAGCAGAACAATATCGTGCATCACTGGGTCGAGGTGTTTGTTGATGAAAATATAACGGTTGCGTTCAATAACCATGTACGCGCCTTTTTGTCGGGAGAAATCACGAGGCATAACGATCAGCCCCAACTCCCGTGCAATTCGGTCGGCATTTCTTGTGCCGCATTGACGCAAAACACGATTGGCTTTTTGAATGGCCTCCTCAGCTCGAATCAGCATAGCGGTATCACCCCTTTCGGGCAGAATGGTATAATTTCACATTTTCAGTATAACGGATGCGAAGTCCAATATAAGGGACTTAGTTCTCTTCATTCTGCTTTCGATACTTTTTCGGGGTGTACTTTTTGTTGCGCTTTTTCGCATCAATGTAGGCTTCCTGAATCGCGAGCATCAGCTCATCCATGTCTTCTTCGGCCATCTCACCGCCAGAAAAGGCGCCCCGTATCTCTTTCAACAGTCGCTCGGCGCCCTTCTTACCACGATAGCCATATTCCTGCCCCGCCATCGCAATGAAGTCATCGCCCTCGTTGTGCAGATAGTCTGCATCACACCCGAGAATCTGGGCGAGAACGCTATACACCTCACGGTTCTGGGGGTATGTGGTGCCTTTTTCATAGTTGGTGATCGTCCTGAGACCTACTCCCGCCAGCTTTGCAAGTTCCGCCTGAGTAAGCCCCTTTTCCTTGCGCATTGCGCAGAGCTTTTCTCCGAACCTCATAGCATATCCTCCTGCCTGTAAATATGTTAATATGCAATTCGTTTGCGCTATATGCACAAAACCGCTTGACACAAGCAAACAGTTTTCGTATAATGAGATTACGCAATCGCTTTACGCATTTATTGTATATCGGTTTGCGTGTCCCGTCAAGGGGCGTGGCCTTCATTTGTTCTGGAACTTCCAAGAGATGCCAGGCAATGAAAGCTTTGTCTGTGTTTTCCGTGATAGCAAGCAAGGAGTGAGGAAAATGAGTGTACCGTGCAGGAAAGCTTATGTCTCAGTCAATCTGGATGTAGATCAGGAGGGTGTGTTCTATCCCCGCTTCATCCGATGGGAAAACGGCTTGATTTTTCAGATCGACCAAATCTTGTATAAGTGCCGCGCCGCTTCTAAAAAGGTGGGGGGCGGCGGTATCCGTTACACGGTGCAGATCCGTGGCAGAGAGTCCTATCTGTTTCAGGAGGGCAGCAAGTGGTTTGTTGAAGCAAAGGAGATCTGACGATGATTTTGTCCCAGAAGAACATCGAAGAAATTGCCGCAGCCGTGACCAAGGATTTCAACGTGTTCTACTTCGGCTGCGACTCCGAAGAATCCCGGCGTATGGCACGGGGAACCCCGATTGACCAGTTCGCCAGGGAATATCTTGGAATGGCTGTGTCGTTTGCCCGACTTTCCTCAGACGGAAGCATATGCGGCCTGACCGCCTATGCGGACACCGAGTACATCACAGAAGAAATGGGCGTAAAACGAGCAATCCCGCTCAGGAAAAATCAGATTCTGTTGGATGTGAGCTTTATTCAGCCCGGACAAGTCCATAAACTCTGCGGCAAGAGGCGCTTTACTCTCGCCCATGAATGCGCCCATCAGATTTTATTCCAGATGGAAAGCGACGCTGTGCGGTCGGCCTGTACCAAGAAATACTCGGCGTGGACAGCGTATTCGCTCCGGGACTTGAAGACCCGCGAGGACTGGAATGAATGGCAGGCAAATGTCCTTGGGGCGGCAATTCTGATGCCGCAAAAAGAGATCGATCTGGCCATGTGGTACTTTGCCGCCGGCAGGAAATTCATCAACTACGAGGGGGTGTTTGCATACCGCGACAAGGTATCCTTGATGATGTTGTGCAAGCAGCTCGCCGTATCCAAGTCGGCTGCGGTGATCCGGTTACGGCAGCTCGGCTATATCGAGGATCGTCCGTACCGGGAATATATTGATCCGTTGGAGGTGTGGCCGTGAAAAAGAATATCCGCATCTCAGAACCGTCTGAGGAAATGATGGAAAAAATCCGAAAAGCGCGCCATGCCATTGCAAACCAGAAAACAAGGATGGTGAAATGCCCCTTCTGTGGGCACAATTCAATCGCCGTATTTGAAGACACCAGAGGTCATGTTCAGGCCAAGTGCAAGCTGTGTGGCCGCGAAACGGTCTTTGATGTTCTGAGTATGAGACGGTTTTTCCTCCACCTCAACCGGAGGTAGAGATCAACAAATAAATATTTTGATAGCTGTGCTGTGGAGCCGCTGATTGGTGAGTCTTCCTAATGCCGCATGATCAGATGTTTCCGAAATGGAAACACCTGTTTTATCAGTATGGGACGACAAGCTCACCGTCATGCGGCTCTTTTTTAGTCTCGTCCTTCCGCTGCTCTCCGCCAGCGGAAAGGACGAGCTATGAAAATCCCGAAAACCCCGAAAGAATTTGACTACGTTCTCTGGACTACGGAGGACGGAAAGTGCATGGTGCGGATCAAGGCCACCGGAGAAGCGGTAGAGGTTGATCGCACGGTGATGCAAGTGCTTCGTTCGGAGGAAAAGCGGCTCCGGCGGGCCTTATCCTCAGAGAGTGAGCCGTGTGGAACGGGAAAGACTGCGCCTACACCCCTCTCTCTGGATGCACTTCCAGAAGATGTGGCGGATTCCTGCTGGTTGGCAGACGCCCGTGACTACACGGAGGAGATCACCACGAAACTTCTGGAGAGGAAACTGCGGGAAAGTCTGACCTCCACCTAATATGGCATTTATCAGGCATGCATCCTGAATGGGGTCAGCTACAAGGCATATGCGGATCAAATGGGGGTCAGTTACCAGAGTGTCCAGAATGCGATTCGCCTCATTCAGAAAAAAGCAAAAAATATTTTCGGGTGATAGTTGTGGTTCTCCTGGAAAATGTCCGTTGTAAAGTGAAGGGGTCCTTTGGGCACCTTCGTTGAACCTTTTCAACCGAATATCCGGCAGCTAAATAACATCAGCGGTTGAGCGAGCGATACGGACGGTGCGCGATGACCACCTGTAGGAGAGGAAAGGGCGAAAGCCTTCTTCCGCTTCTATCAATGACGGCCAATAAGGTGCCCAGCGGGTCCACCGATCCAAAAGCAGGCGTGGCAGCCTGTTTCGCCAAGACCTCATCCGCCTACAATGGTACCCCTGCCCAGCCACAGTCTCAAGCAATGGGGGCAGCTCGGAGAGATCCTCGGAGGGGTTCGATTCCCGGAGTGCGGCGCCCGCCGCAGTTTAGCTGACCGCCCTGGCCTGGGGAAGTAGTGTCGAATACAGGCAAGGCTAAGACAAAAAAGTCTTGATATCAGAAGCAATGGGGGTCACCCACCATGTAACGAAGCAAGCAAATGCTTTCGCAACCAAACTGGGTGACCCCTATTTTTGTGGTATCAATGCATATTCATTTTAGGAGGGATCACACCATGATTACTGTGTCACAAACCAAGAGTGCAAACTACCTGCTTATTGTGGCCGTACTGAAGTCAATGCGGGAAGATGGTGTGATTACGCTGGCCGAATATGAGCGGGCAAAACGCTACTACCAGAAGCTCACCGGCTCCGATCTCGTCATCGCAGATTAAGTAGTCAGAGTTGAACCGTGCCAAATGATGCATCCAAGGCATCGAGTTATGTTGACTATGTAGATTTTGATTTCCCAGCAATTCTTTCAATAGACTTTGCATTTTTGTTGAATATAATGTTGCTTGAAGCGAAGAAGTGGTTTGTACCAAAATGTAGTACAATCCAAAATGCAGCCAGAAAGGGGGTTCTGATGATGCCGCAAGCAAAACTTATCTCGCCCATAACCAGGCAGGAAGTAAGAAAAGTTCGGGTCGCCGCTTACTGCCGCGTATCTTCTAATTCGGCAGATCAGCAGAACTCCTACGCCAACCAGATTCGGGTCTATACTACCCTCATTCAGAGGAAAAAAGAGTGGGCGCTGGTGGAGATATTCGCAGATGAAGGGCTCTCTGGCATGAAAGCACAAAACCGAACCGAGTTCCAGCGCATGATCAAAATGTGCGAACAGCATCAAATTGACCTGATCATCACAAAGTCTGTTTCCCGCTTCGCTCGAAATGCCAAGGAATCTCTGGAATATGTTCGAAAACTGAAACTGCTTGGCGTGGGGGTCCAGTTCGAGAAAGAAGGGATCTACACCCTGGCCCTCGGGGATGAAATGCTGCTCAACACCTTCTCTGCCATCGCGCAGGAGGAATCCAAGTCAATTTCCCAGAACCAACGGCTCTCCATTGTGAAAAGGATGCAGACAGGGGAATATGTGGACAGCAATGCGCCATACGGTTTCCGGCTGGTGGATAAGGCTCTGATGGTCTATGAGCCAGAGGCAACCATCGTCCGCATGATGTTCGAAAACTACCTGAGCGGCCAGTCTACATCGGAGATCGCCCGTGAACTTAACAGCCGCGGCATCAAGACCAAAACAGGGAAATCCGTCTGGCGGTCTACCAAGGTTGCGTACATTCTCGGGAATGAACGGTACTGCGGTGACTGCAAATACCAGAAGACTTACCGTGACACTACCGTTCCCTTCAAGCAGTCCCGCAATCGCGGTCAGGAGGATATGTTCTACGCCTCCATGACGCATGCCCCACTCATCGACCGGGATACTTTCGACAAAGTCCAGCTTCTTCTAAAAAAGCGGCAGGACATCTTTGGAAAGTCTACAACACAGAATATCTATCCGCTTACGAGCCGCATTCAGTGTTCTGAGTGCGGCTCGTATTTTCGTAGGCGGATGGTTTCCGGGACTGCAAAGTGGGGCTGTTCCAACCACATTCAGGATCGAACCCAGTGCAACTCAAATTACTACAGCGAAGAACGGATCTACGATGCCTTTATCGCTATGGTCAATAAACTGTGCTTTTCGGAGTATGACATACTGGGGCAGACTCTATCGCGCCTAGAATCCGCTGAACGAAAGCGCAAGCAGAAGAATACAGCGGCTCAGGAAATCAGCAGGAACATTGTAGACCTGAATGCCAAACTGGTGATGGTGGAGCAGCTCCATGCCAGGGGGTACCTCAAGGACGAGATCCATAAAGCCCAGGTTCGGGAAATCAACGATCAGCTGCGTCAGCTAAAGCGTGAGCGCCAAAGTGAGTTCTCTTCCGGAATAACCGACATGATTGGAGAGCTGGAACGGTTGAAAAAGCTGTTGGGGGAACTGGAAGAACCTCTGGACCGCTTCGATGAAAAGCTGTTCAGCGAGATCGCCCGGGCCATCAGCATCAATCATCGTGATGAAATGGTAGTCACCCTTATCGGTGGACTCAGATTTACAGAACTGCTCTGACAGAGAGGAACCTCGCCAATGAAAAAGATACGCTATATTCCATACGGCTACACCATGAGAAATGGTCGAACAGTAATCGCTCAGGAGGAAGCTGCGGTTATTCGTGAGATCTTCAGCTCTTATATCAGCGGCGCCTCTCTCCAGAGCATTGCCGATCTGCTGACTGTTCAAAAAATTCCATACAGTGAGCGAACAGACGTATGGGACAAGGCCCGTATCGCAAGGATCATCAGCAACGCCAAATATATTGGAGAGGGTGAATATGATCCGATCATCGACGAGGAACAATCCGAAGAAGCTGCAGCGGTGAAAACAGCTCGCCAGCGGAATACCTTTAAGAAGAACCTGGAAGGAATCAACCTGCTGCGGGATCGGGTCCGATGTGCAGCGTGTGGGGCGCCCATGCGGCGCCGGGTAAGCAATAAGCATCGAATACGGGAGAGCTGGGAATGCACCAACGCCGATTGTGGAGAGCGCATCCGAATCTCAGACTCGCATCTGCTGGAAAAGGTCACAATCCTAATGAACCGCATCATCGCCAATACCCATCTGCTGCTCCCTCGCCCGAAAAAGCGTAAGGATCTGTCTATGGCAGTACAACAAATCAGCAGAGAAATTGATGCGGAATTGGAACGGGACAATCCCAGCGATGCCCTGATCATCGCCAAAACGGTTGAACTGGCAGGCCAGCTCTATGCGGAAAGCGATGCACAGCTGCAAATCGCCGCATCCATCGCCCGAAAACGGGTGAGCCTGATGACTCCACAGGAGGAATTCAACCCGGCATACTTTGGCGACATCATTGCCTACATTACGCTGGGAAGCGGAGGTCAGGTGATCTTGCATACCAAGACCGACGCAGAGATTGGAGATGATGAGAATGAATGTAACAAAGATACCTAAAAAGACAATAACAGTCATTGAACCCAAGCGTTCTCTGATTGTAAACAAGGAGCAGTACCGCCAGCGCCGGGTCGCTGCCTACTGTCGCGTGTCCACAGACAGTGAGGAGCAACTGACCTCATACACAAATCAGAAAAAAGTGTACACAGAGATGATTGCTGCAAAACCAGAATGGGAATTCGCCGGCCTGTATGCAGATGAAGGAATCTCGGGTACGCGAGCGGATAAGCGTCCTCAATTCCAGAAAATGATCAATGACTGTCTGGCAGGGAAAATAGATTATATTATCACAAAATCCGTATCCCGCTTCGCACGAAACACGGTGGACTGCCTGGATCATGTCCGAATGCTGAAAGCAAGAGGCATTGGTATCTACTTCGAGGAGCAAAATATCGATACCCTTCAGATTGACAGCGAGCTGTATCTGGTCATCTATGCCGGCTTCGCACAGTCCGAATCGGAAAGCATCAGCAAGAATGTCACTTGGACCTTCCGAAAGCGATTTCAGGATGGCAAGCCCATATTCAACTACAAGTGTCTGCTTGGATACCGAAAGGGCCCGGACGGGGAACCGGAAATCGTCCCCGAGGAGGCCATCATTGTGGAGCGAATCTTCAATATGTATCTGGCAGGAGAAACGGTTAATCGAATCTCAGCCAAACTCAGAGAAGAAAATATCCAGATACCTGGGAAACGGTTCTCCTTCTCTGCGAGTATGATCAAAGGTATCCTCCGAAATGAACGATACTGCGGAGATAGCATCCTTCAAAAGACGGTCACGATCGACTGTATCAGCAAGATTCGCCGCAAAAACATGGGGGAAGCCCCATGTACTATGTGCAGAACAGCCATGTCGCTATCATCAGCCGGGAACTCTTTCACAAAACGCAGGAAGAACTTGCCCAACGGATGAACCGTGAGCCAAACTCCACCAAAACGGCAACCACAGCCACAGGGAAATACTCCCGGTATGCACTGTCCAATGTGATGATCTGCGCCGAATGCGGAAGCCGCTATAAGCGCGTGACCTGGACATCCCGAGGAAAAAAGCGGGTTGTTTGGCGCTGCATCAGCCGCTTGGATTATGGAAAGCGATACTGCAAATCCTCTCTTACAGTAGATGAGGACGCACTCCACGCAGCTATCGTCCGCGCAGTCAACCGCTTCAATGAGCAAGACGAAGCTACCTACCTGGCACTTATGCGGGCAACCATCGGTGAAGCAATTGGCCTGAACGGAGGAACCGATGAAATCGACCTGCTTCGCAGGAAGATCGATGGGCTGAATCGGAAAATGGTGTCCATCATCAATGAGAGTGTGGAAAGCGGAGAAGGCATCGAAAGCCATGAGGCTGAATTTAAAGAGCTTTCCGATACCATCGAACTACTGCAGGGGCGTATCAAAAAGCTGGAAGAAGCCCTCCTCTCCGATCAGGAAAATGACAGCCGCATCCTTCAACTGCAGCAAATCATCGCAGACCGTTCAACGAGGAAGATGGAATACGATGATACCATTGTCCACCAGATGATTGAATGCGTAAAGGTGTACCCTGACGGCAGACTGGACATCATTTTCGGAGGAGGGTACCTCATCGAAGAAAAGCTCGACAACGCAAGTTGATAACTTCAAATATAATTGACATAATCGCAGAAATAATATAGTATAATCTATGTTAGGAGGCGATTGTGCATGGCGAAAAAAGCAGCGGTCATCATGCCGAAGACCAGGGAGATCCTGGAGCAGATGGGAGAGCAGATCCGCCTGGCCCGCTTGCGCCGAAAGCTGAGTCTGGAACTGGTGGCAGAGCGGGCTGGGATCAGCCGGGCCACCCTCATCTCCATTGAGAAGGGCGCGCCCACCGTATCGATGGGCTCCTACGCCGCTGTGCTGCACGCACTGAACAATATGGACAGCGATCTGCTGCTCATCGCGAAAGATGATGTATTCGGCAGGAAACTGCAAGATTTGGCGCTGCCCACCAGAAGGCGGGCGCCCAAGAAAGGAGAGTAGCCAATGGCCCAAGACGAACGCACGATTTTTGTGTATGAAAATTGGCGAGGAGAGAATCCCAGTCTGTTAGGAAGGCTGCGCTGCGGGTTTGTCCGTGGACAGGAGACCTTCTCCTTTGAGTATGACCCGGACTGGCTGTCATCTGCCGACAGCTCGTTTTCGCTGGACCCGGATCTGGCCCTCTACCGGGGGCAGCAGTATGTACCGCTGGACAAGCGGTTGTTCGGGTTGTTTGCCGACTCCTGCCCGGACCGCTGGGGCCGCCTGCTGATGAAGCGCAAGGAGGCCATCGACGCCAGGAAAGAAGACCGGAAGCCCCGCAAGCTTGCCGAAAGCGATTTCCTGTTGGGGGTCTATGATGAATCCCGCATGGGAGCGCTGCGGTTCAGTCTGGAAGAAGGGGGAGCGTTTCTCTCCAATGATAAGGCGTTCGCGACACCCCCCTGGGTGAATCTTCGGACGCTGGAAAATGCCTCTATCGCATTTGAGAATGACGAAAGCGGTTTGAATGAAAAATGGCTGCGGGAACTTCTGGCGCCCGGTTCCTCTCTAGGGGGAGCCAGACCCAAAGCCACGGTCCAGGCGGCGGATGGCGCCTTGTGGATCGCCAAGTTCCCATCCAAGCATGATGAGTACAACAGCGGCGCATGGGAGAAGGTCGTGCATGACCTGGCACGGCTGTGTGGACTGGATGTTCCCCAGTCCAAGCTGGAGACCTTCTCCAAGACTGGCAGTACCTTTCTGGTCAAGCGCTTTGACCGGGAGGGCAGCCGGCGCATTCACTTTGCCTCCGCCATGACTTTACTGGGTAAGACCGATGGGGCCTCTGCAGCGGACGGGAGCAGTTACCTGGATCTGGCGGCGTTTATCCGTGCCAACGGGGCATCGCCCCGACAGGATCTGGCCGAGCTGTGGAAGCGGATCGTGTTCAGCATGGCGGTGTCCAACACCGATGATCACCTGCGCAATCACGGATTCCTCCTGAGCTCCACCGGCTGGCGGCTGGCTCCCCTCTATGATGTGAACCCTGTCCCCTCCGGAGATCGGCTCTCCCTCAATGTGAACGAATTCGACAACACCATCGACCTGGAACTGGCGCTGGAGGTGGCCGATTACTTCGGCCTGTCCCCCATAGAGGCAGAGCAGACGGCGGCGGATATCTGTAAAACCGTATCCGGCCACTGGGAGCAACTGGCTGGGCAGTATGGCCTGAGCCGGGGTGCGGTGGAATACATGCGGCCCGCCTTCTCTCTCCGGCCATAAAATGACAAACGGACGATTCCTGCGGGAACCGTCCGTCTGTTTATTCCTGACACTCTTCCACAGTGGAGTCATCGTTTTCGTCTTCTGCCATTTCGATGTCCAGCGCCTCATTATTCCCCACATTCTTCTCGTAAAGCCGGGTCCATTTGAGGGGGTATTTGCACTTGCGATTGTAGGCGAGAAGCATTGCCTCGGCATATCCCATGGATCCGGGGCGCCGTTCTTTGGCTGTTCTCGACAGAAGTTTGACCGACATTTCCCCTACCTTTTCCTTAAAAGTTCATCTTTCAAACTGTCGCCAAAGGTGTAGATCAATCGGGCGATTCCGTTGAGCATATTGGCGGAGAGGGAATTCATATCGCCTTCCCATGTACCCACACAAAGCCGGAGCGTTCGGTCAAGCACATGATAACCAAACCGTTCATATATGTTTTCAAGCGTGGAAACAGCGCAGACTACGCCGTAGTTCCTTACCTGACCGATGGAAAGAGAATAGGACTCCACCAAATCTTTAATGATCAGCTGTTCCTGATTCCCGGCCTCCACATTTGCCATAAATACTTCGTATGGTTTGAGCGGCTTTACAAACTTCATCTGGTTGGCGAAGATATCCGCCTCGTGTTCGTAGTTCAAATCATCGTAGATCATACACCAGACGGGTGTTTCGCGAGAACCGGAGGCCAATGCGACGATCTCTACCGTGTGTTGTCCATTGAAAACATAGTTGACTCCGTTTCGACGGCTGATCTTTACAGGATTGATCTGGTACAGATCAAAATGAGCTGCGGCATTCAGCACATGCTGTTCAGAAATATTACGCTGGTACTCCTGATTGGATACGAGGTTCTTGATGGGAATCTGTTCAAAGTGGACATTTGGTACAAACATACTATAATCTTCCATTAGGATTCCCCCTCAATTGCATGGAGCATCTCCCGAATTTTACCTTCCAATTCTGTCAACGCAGTCAAGAGGTTTTGTTTTGCCGCAGGTGAAATTTCCTCCAGGCGCGCCGTGGTTTTTGTGCGGTCAATGGAACTCATCCAGGAAGGAATGGTCAGCGTAAGCCCGGCGACCTCAGCATCCGGGTCATAGGCAGGCATTGTTTTAATTGCCGGTTGTTCCGATACCGGTGCGATGGATTTCACTGCAGGCTCAGAATGGAGGTTCCTCCTTGATTCGCTGTACCGAGCAAAGGCATAGGGATTTTTACCTATTTTTCTGCTGAGTTCTTTCAGTTCCTCGGGTTCCATTTCCGCCAATGCAATGATGTTCTCAAACGATATCTTATAGGTCCCGGAAAGAATATGTGGAACCAGCTCTGGCGCGACTTGAGCGATGGCATCCAAAGCTGCGCTATACTTTGCATATTTTTGAACGGTTGCGCCGGACACATGATGCTCCTTTCCCAGCCGTGCGGCTGTTCTTCTCCCGCTTTCTTCGTCGATGGGGCGCCCACGCCCCGCAGCTATGTGTGGGTTTGGCCGGTACTGATTATATCCATTCCCGTTTCGCCGCGATTTCTTTTCTGCCTCATATTGCTTTCCAATCAGGTATTTCTTGGTTTCTTCTGAAATGTTGCGCCGGCCAAGCTGATTGGCGCAGATCCATGCGATGGCAGCATCTCGATCCGGAAAGTCTAATTCTTTTATCCCGTAAGGAATGTGCATCTTGTTGCATATCTCGTAGCGGTTGTGACCATCGACAATCGTCTCGTTCCAGACGATGAGATCTTCCCGGCAGCCTTCCATGACCAAATTCAGCTCAAGCTGCCGATACTCCTCCCTGCGGAGCGGTCGGATGAGGTTTTTGAATTCCGGATCGATCTTGAGTTGCTTAAATCCCTTCTCTGTCATGCAACCTCCTGCGTTCCAGCTGCTTCACCGTCTTAAAAGAAAAATAAGCGACTCGGTTCACCGGATCAATTTCTCCCGATAATTGGTAGTTGAACCGCAAGTCAAAACCACCAACCATCTCAGAAAAATTTTTGATTAGGATCGTGCTGTAAAATTCCACAGACTGCTGAGGCGATTCTGTTAATTTGACTTTATTTGCGGTGCCGCCGGAAATCGGTTTATCTGAGCCGAGTACGGCAATGTATAATTCCTCCGGATTCACCAGAAACTGAATATATGCGGGGCTGCCAAGAAGCCGAAGTGTCTTCTTGTGTATGCGAATTCGGGTTCGCGCAGGATCAAGCGTCAACAGCACTTGTGCGTGATTTTCACTGTTCATGTTCTCGCCCTCCCAAGGCAGACTGCATTGTTTCACTACCAGAGTTCATTTCCCCTGGCTGGTTGGATGCATGTTCGGCACTATGATCACGGAGTCCGTACACAGCATATCCCTCGAAAATATCCACCTGCATGGACTTTTGATGTTCCCGGAACGGAAGTCCAAACTGGGTTTTCCAGCCTTCCGGGAAGACTGGAGTTCGGGAAGACCGAGGCTTCTGACCATCCTTCTGCACCCGTTGGTAGACTTCGGTTGCCGTGAGATCGAATGCAATGAGCCATTCCTCTTTGGAATGGATCACCCGACCAAGAAGCTTATATCGATAATCCAGATTCCAGCCCATCAAGGAAAACACTTTGGCGAAAAAAATCTTACAGGTGATCTGCTTGGGCTTTCGCCGGCCGGAGCCGCTGGTACACCAGGCACAGGCGTCCCGATCTTCTGCCCAGCAAGGACGAATGGCGAGAATCCTTCGCTCCTGATTCACTAATACCTGGACATATTCAACCTGCGGGAACCGATTAAGACAGGCCGCATTCACATAAAACTTATAATTGTTGAACGTTACGGATGGTTCATTGATGTGGGCGAAGAATTCTCGCCGTACCACTTGGTAGCCGTCGTAGTCAAAGTCACCGGCCACTTCCAAGACCTCATCGCAGTTTCCCTTTTCCGGAGAAGCAGCCATCACCACTTCCTCCGGTTCTATGGACGGAATCGAACCGGAATGCCCGTCCTCCAGAGAACGAAGCATTCCGGCAATGACACCGCCACCAGTTTCACGACTTTCCTCAATCATTTAGGGTTCCTCCTTCCCGTGCTGGCCGAACTCCTGCCGGATATAGTCACGCAGTACATCAAATCCTGTTACATGGAGTTTCTGCCCGATTTCATAGAGCTGTCCCTCCATTCGGATCTTCCAGTCCTCCTCACTCTGCTCGCAGACAGGAGGAAAGGAATGCTGATGGATATAGTACTGTTTTCCGAAAGAGCCGATCCATTCCTCTGGCACAGCCCGCACCCGCTTGCCAGAGGTAGACAGCGGCTGCATAGCATCCGCCGCGCCAGATTCCCCTGGTTGGCTGGAGAGCAGATAGGATTTGATAAACGCCTCCGCATCATTAATATCGAAAATATACGCTGATTCACTGTGGCTTTGAAAAAGCCGTCCGGCAATCCGATACTTTAAATCCTGGCTCCAGCCGAACAGCTGAAAAAGCGTTTCCATATAAGCCGCACCTGCGATCTCTCTGGGCTGGTACTTCCCATCCACCAGTTTGGAGAACAAGACGGCATTGCGGTTGCCTTTTCCCGCTGTGCGGACAGCGAACTTCATCTCCACTGGGTTGACCAACAGCTCCACATGGTTGTCCTTCCCAAAGGCACGAACACAAGTCGTGCTGAATTTGATCCGCTTATCTTGAAACAGCACATAAGGACGGTGGTAATTATCAAAGAATTCGCTGCGGGTAATTTCAAATCCCCGCATATCAAAATCTCCAGGAGCCAGGGTGACGCTCGAAAGAGGCATTTTTTCTTCCGACTGTTCATCGGGTGGCCGGATACTGGCGGAAGCTTGAAAGTAATCCGCAGGTTTGAATCCGGCCCAGCGCGGGTTGATGGTTACAAAGCCTTTGAGCAGGCCGCTGTCGATCACCCGCAGCTCAGGGAGGATAGAACGATGCCCATACTTGGAGTTGTTCAGAAGATGCTGGACCGCAATGAAGTCATCCCTGGAAACGATCGCCTCATGGTGGTTTCGATAGAGGCTCTGGGGCCGGTCGCCTCGATTCTTTCGGGATTTATGGGTCAGATAGCTGGGCGTATAGGTTTTCCGGGTCAACACATCTCCGCAATGCCGTTCATTTCGAAGCACCTGCACAACGGAATTCGATGTCCACTTGACATTTCCCAGGTAGGTCTTCCGACCCATCTCGGTAAGTGCTGCGGCAATGTCCGCAGAGGAATATCCGTACAGATACATATAAAAGATGAGCTTCACCGTAGGCGCTTCCTCCGGATTGACCACTAGGTTTCCATCCGCATCATGGGAATATCCCAACAGCTTCGGAGTAAGCGGCATCCCGCCGTCCAGACGCATTCGTAGGGAGGTTTCCATGCTCCGGCTTCGGATATGCGACTCCTCCTGCGCCATGGTGGCCTGAAAAGAGAGCGCCATTTGAGAGTCGTCTTTCAGGGAGAAGATGCATTCGCTCTCAAAAAAGACTCCCACGGGGCTTGGCAAATCCGCCAACATCCGTACCATACTGATGCAGTCCACCACATTTCTGGCAAAACGGGACACGCTTTTGGTGATGATCAAATCAATTTTACCGCTGCGGCAGTCAGCAATCATGGCATTGAACTCGTCACGATGCGCAAGGGAAGTCCCGCTGATGCCCTCATCAGCATAGATCCTGACAAGCGTCCAGTTGGGGTGATGCACTACAAAGTCTTCGTAGTACTTCTTTTGCAGCTCATAGGAGGTCGCCTGCTGGACATTGTCTGTGGAGACACGGGCATACACGGCAACCCGCTGTTCAATGTCGCTGTCGTAGAAATCAATAGGCTTTTTTGCGGGAATGAATTCGTAGTTCTCCGGGTCTACCGGCCTATGGGTTCGCCGCCGAGCCTTTTCTCTTTGTTCTGCTTTCCGTGTGCGTGAGGCGTGATCAATCATGCAGCATTTCCCTCCGGGTTTCGTCATCGGGGAGGATCTTCCAATCGGCATCGGGAAAGAAGTATGGATCGTGCAGATCTTCCCGATAATAGGAAGCCATCGTGTAGATATCCTCAGAAACAAAGTAAATACCCACCGGTTTGCGCAGCGCCGCAAGAAGCCGGGCGCAAAAGGAGAGTTCCGACAGCTTTTTGGAAATGTTGCTTGCCTTCTGGGTGATAATCAGATCGACTCGTTCCTCAAAGCAGTCCTGAAGAAGCCTTGACCATTCTGGAGCGCTTTCCATATTAGGTGCGGTGCTTCCCTCATCCACATAGAAACCAACAAATTCCCAGCTTGGACAGAGAGCCAGGTCATTTAAAAATCGCGCTTTATGGGCAGAGAGATAATCTTCATACTGCGTCTGGTTGAAATAGCGAATATACACAGCCACCTTATAGTGGTTTTTCGGAAGCGGACGCTCGCGCCGGATACTTCTCAACCAGTTGCGATGCTCTGCCACAAGGGCGGTTCTTTCCGCCTCATCCTCCAGCAGAAAATGGAACGAGGGCACAACCTCCTGTTCTGCTTCTTGATGCGGAATGGCCAGCTCAGACATATTTGATCCCCCTGTATAATTTCTCTTCCAGGCCATTATATAATCCGCAGACTAATAATAAAATCGACCAGAAGTCAACTCTGTGACTTCTGGTCAATAGACGAGAAAAAAGAAGCGAGCCGGCAACGCCAGCCCGCAACTTCTCAGATCGTATCATCCCGTTTTGCCATCGTAGATTTCAGTTCCCGAACAATCTTCAGGATGGAATCCAGTTCCTTGGGGGAGCAATCAGCCAACAACTCGTCAAACTCACTTTGGTAGAGGCTTCTCACTTCCGGCACATCCGGACGAAGCAAGGAATCCGCGGATACCTGCAGGACTTCTATGATGCGGATGAAGGATTCCAGCTTCATACTCGCCTTGCCATTTTCAATATTGCTAATGTGCGGCAATGAAATATTGGCCTTTGCCGCAAGGTCAGCTTGGCTCATCCAGCGGCTGAGCCGGGCTTCTCGGATGCGGGAGCCGATCAGCTGGTTTTCGCTCAAATCATGTTCCGCCATCAGCTCCCCCCCTTTTTGAATATATTCTCCAGATTATCTATTTCTAAGAGTATATCAACTTGAGGTGAAATTGATATAAGGCACAGTTTATGATATAAGCCTGACAATATAATAAGACTGCAAATTTTTTTGGAGGTCTTATTATGAGCCTAAATTACAAAGTACTTGGAAAACGCATCAGAGAAGTCCGCAAGAGAAACGGCCTTTCTCAGGCGACACTTGCCGAACGAGTGGACAAAACGCCGTCTTACATCAGCTACATAGAGAGTGGGATCAAAAGCATGAGCCTTGATACATTTGTTCTCATCTCCAATGCGCTCGATGCATCGCCAGACCGGTTGTTGATGGAACAAGTCACCAGCACAAAGCGGTGTGCCAGCGAAGAGATGACCCGTCTCCTTTCGGATTGCACCCCCAATGAAATTCTGATTCTGTTGGATGTCTTAAAGTCTCTGAAAACATCCCTGAAAGAACACCGGCGTCAATGAGGCAGACCGGGCCCCCTTGATTTTACAGCTACAAACTGAGAAAACAAATCGACCGGAAGTCATTCATTTTGACTGCCGGTCGATTTTTGCCTGTAAAAGTGTATATGTTTTTGAAGCAGTGAATATGTTTTCGAAAAGTCCAAGATATATACCGCCCAAGTTGGTATAATGAGAAAAAGAAAGGTGGAATGACCAATGATCTATTACACGGGCGATATCCACGGAGCCCCCCGTGAGATCGTGGAATTTTGCTGCCGCAAGGAATTGACGGAACAGGACACGCTCGTTCTGCTTGGGGATGTGGGGGCAAATTATTTTCTGAGCCGTCGAGACACGGAACTGAAGAAGTGTCTCGATACTTTGAAACCGACGATCCTCTGCATCCATGGAAATCATGAAGCACGCCCGGCCAACATACCAACCTACCAAACGAAGGTATGGAATGGCGGGACAGTCTGGGTAGAAGAATCCTTCCCCCGTCTGCTGTTTGCTATGGATGGTGAGATCTTTGATCTGGAGGGACTCCGACACTTGGTCATCGGCGGAGCTTACAGTGTAGATAAGTTCTACCGGCTGGCCAGAGGATACGGATGGTGGCCGGATGAGCAGCCTTCCCAACAGGTCAAGGACAAGGTTGTCCAGACGCTGGATGCCTGCGGGTGGCAGATCGATACAGTCCTCTCCCACACCTGCCCTTATCAGTATGAGCCGCGTGAGGCATTCCTTCCAATGATCGACCAAAGTACCGTGGACGACTCTACCGAGAAATGGCTGGAGGAGATCGAGCGGAAACTCAAGTATGGCCACTGGTTCTGTGGGCTCTGGCATATTGATAAGCATATCGACCGGATACACTTCCTCTTCCATAGCGTGGAGGCTGCGCCGCAGCTCTTGATGGGAGAACGCATGATAACAGAGGAAGAAAGGCCGGAGTTTGGGAGGAAACAACGCTGAAACTGAGGAGGTGAGCGCCATGAAGGCCCCGGAGATCAAGCACTACATCAACTGGCTGGGCCGGGTGGAATACCGAAATATCAACTGCTCCTTCACCTATGACGAAGCATCCTATGCGGCCATCGACCGGATTTTTCGACTTCTCCACCGGCTGGAGCCAGACCCGGAGAACACCAGCTGGGAACTATGGCTCCGTGCGGCGCGAGGTACCATCGAGGACTTCGGCAGCTTTGAGGAGCTGCGGGAGGACGGCCAGGTGGAGAGCTTTGAGGAGTTTGAAACGTGGTGGCATTCCGAGTTCCCCGAGGAGGTGGAGTGGTTCCACTTCACCGCCTGCGAGAATCAGGAGATTGGGTACCGGGCGGTGTTCGTGGGTCATCGCCATGTGCTGGAAGTGGATGATCGCAGAGAACGTTCCTTCCCCAACGACATCTCCAAATTCACTGCTTGGCTGGAGGAGGCGGTGCGGGACGCCGTTCAGATGGTGGAGACCGGCGATTATCCGGAACTGGTGGAGCGGGAACTGCCCCTATGGCACCGAACCGGGACCGTCCTGCGCCGGGATCTGTGGAGGGTATTCCCTCAGTGGAAAGAGGAGTTCTTCCAGGACTTCTCCCAGCAGGAGATGGAGGAATTTCTCGCCGCAGCGGCAGGATATCCTTTGGAGAAGAACAAGCGGCTCCCATCCATGACCGCAAACGACTTCTATCGCTTCTGTGCCCTGGGCTATCGTGCCATGGGTTACGCCGGAACGGAGAAGCCGGAAAAGGAGCAGTACGCCCTCCACGCTGATGGGCGGGACGAGGGACTGTCCAAGCTGGACGGAGATTCCCCTGAAGCCTTTGCCCGGTGGCTGAAAGAGCGCCCCCGCACCGGCCACCCCTGGGAGGTGTGCCGGGGTGGCAACAGCACCCACATCGACTGCATCGTACACCGGGACGCGCATGGCTACTATCTGGTGGTGGCCGGCCTTGCGGAGAGCCGGACGATTGAGGCGGTCCGCTTCTTCCTGGCGCTTCATCGGGCGGACATTCCAGTATGCATCCAAAGCGCAGAGAAACTGAAAGCCCGCTTGACCGGAGAAGAAAACATCGGCATCGTGCCGGAGGGAGTCTTTCCCGCCTACTGCCACGACAGATTTCCGGGAGAGGGTATCGTCGATTTCATGAATCTGCCTTTGGAGCATCGGGATGAACTTGCAAAATACTGCCGATGGCAGCCGATCCCGCTTCCCAGGCTGAAGAAGGAAGGTGAAATCCCATGATCTTCTTTACCTCTGACCTGCATCTCGGTCACGAAAATTGCATCCGACTTTGCAACCGGCCCTTTTCCAGTATCGAGGAGATGGACGAAACCCTCATCGAAAACTGAAACCGCAAGGTCACAGGGAGGGATACCGTCTACATCCTTGGCGACCTGATCTACCGCAGCCAAAAGCCGCCGGAGGAATACCTGCGGCGGCTGCGGGGGAAGAAACATCTCATCCTTGGGAATCATGACAGGGGATGGATCAGGAGTTGTCAGACAGAACGATTCTTTGAAAGCGTCAATAACCTGCTGTATGTCGCAGACGGGAAGCGGCAGTACACACTTTGTCACTACCCCATGATGTCTTGGCCTCACATCATGCGCTGCTACATGGTCTTTGGCCACATCCACGGCAATACCGACGCGGATTACTGGCCGCTCATCCAGGCAAACGAGAGAATGCTGAATGCCGGAGTGGATGTCAATCACTTCGAGCCGGTCACCTTTGAGGAGATGGAGGCCAACAATCTTCTGTATAAAGGTCAGTCAAAAGCCGGGCTTGAGGTGCAGCCGTGAGACATAAAAAAGGCTTTTATGAGGTGGCTCCTGTAGCCGGTTTCATCGCACGGCAGGACTGGACGCACACGATGGAACGAGCCGAGCGAAACGGCCTCTCTCTCCAGTCCCAAAAAGGAAGCACCGGGCTGCTGTTCTCCGTGAGAATCCTCGCTCCCATTTTAGATGGAGGGCTGCGGCATATCGTTCTGGCAGCGATCCAGTACAGTCTGGGGCGGCACACTTATATGCCTGGCATAGTCGCGGAATTCACCTGCCGGAACCTGAGCCGTCTGGACGAAGCTACCCGTTTCACCGCTGTGGCAGAGATCCGCGCACATTTAAACCGATATGGAGAACAGGAGCCATATCCTCGATTGTGGCACAGCTTGAGTCGTGTGCTCACATCTGGCAAAATCAAAGAAGACGATAGGAGGAAGGAAAGGATGCCGATTTTACAACCTCTGGAAAGCATGGAACGCATCTCACGCCAAGCACTGGCAGATGACCTGGACACCGTGCTGGAAAGGATAAGCCGCGAGGACATTGGGCTGGTGATCACCGAGGAAGGCAAAGATGACCTGGTTCTCTGCCCAGCCTCCTGGTTCAACCTTGACTATGTGGATGACTTTTCCTGTGTCATCAACAGCGCCCTCCGCTATGCCATGCGCAGCGAAGATGAGGAGAGTGCGGCGGTCGTCCAGTATCTTCGTCGCCACTACCAGTTGTTCGATGAAAAGACGCTTTCGGTGGCTGTCGCCGATCTGGAGCGGGAACTGAACCAGCCGATAGTGACCCTCAAGCAGCCGCAGGTCTGGAAGGAGCTCCAGGAGCTGTTCCGGCAGCGACTGGACGAGTTGCGGAAGGAATCTTCGGAAGGCGAGGAAACGCACCATGGATGAAAAGCAATATGAGCTCGTGGAAATCCAAGTAGATGCGGAGCTTCTGGAACAGTTGGAAGCGGTAATCGCCCCGATGGGGCTGACGCCAGAAATGTTGGCTGTGAAGTTCTTCGAGTTCTGCGTCGATCCCGCTACTCAGGAGTTGGCCATCTCCTTGCTTCTGAAATGGAAAGCCGAACAGGAAGCGGAGGGGGAGAATCCGGGAGGGGGACTTTAATGCTGTCCAAGGAAACCTTCTGTGAAGCCCTGCGAAAGATCCAAGCGCAAAAGGATCGAGACGAACAGTTCAGTAAGGCACTCACCCTGATGGGAGACGGACATTTCGTATTTGAGGGCGGAGCACCGCTTCTTGCCGCCTTGCTGGATGTACTGAAGGAAGCGGTCAACGACCAGTACGACTATATCAGCTGGTGGCTTTACGATGCCGCCCCGGACTATGAAGTCTGGACCGATGATGAAAAAACTAAGTGGTGCCTGAAGGAACCGGAAGCCCTGTATGATTTCATCCGGGATGAATGTCAGGGCTGAGTGGTAGCGTCTCCCCAAATTCGTTCAAGGAGGTCAAATCAGATGTCTAAGTGCTGCCTATACTGCCGGGTAGATGGAGCGTCTACGGAAAGCAATCGTCTCGCCATAAACCAGCAGCTCACCGCACTCCGAAGCCTCGCCGGCCAGCTTGGCTTTTCGATTTCCGCAGAGATGCTCCAATATGAGAGCGGCTTGGACGCAAACCGACAGAGCATTCGAACGCTGATCCGTGATGCACGACATGGAGTCTATGACCGTGTGCTGGTGATGAACGGCGACCGTCTGGCTCGTGACGCCGAAGGTTTGGCGGCAATTGGAGAAAAGTTGACCGCAGCAGGAATTCGGGTCTATTGCCCAGATGGCGAAATTGATCTGGCCCCCGCATATTCTCATGGTTATTTCCGGGTGGCAACGATGGAACAGACCATGTGATTGGGAAAAGTTCCCGTCCCACCTCTCTTCCACGGCCAAAGAAAATGCGGTATAATAAAAGAACCACACACACCAGACCGGGAAAGTTGCTCATTCCGGCAGGAAGGAGATGTTGCCATGAGTTCATTAGAGGAAAAGAAAAGTGAGCTTGAGAGGGTCCTTGGGGTATTCCAGAACTACATTGAAGGCTCTGAATTGCTCGATGTGGTCTATTCGAAAAAGTTCGGGTATGTTCTGCTTGGCCTGCCTGCGGCGGATTCCATTGATGACTCCGATGTAACACGACTGGAAGATCCCGAAACATTGGTGAAAGAGATCTATCAGAATCTCGCATACGACTTTATGGAGCAGGAAGGGCACAGCGAGGATTACACGGAAGCCACCAATCTGGAAAAGCGAGCTATCATCTGGCGCATGTATTCAAAGCAGTCACAGGTCTTTCTCCTGTGCACTACATGATCCGATGCCGAATTGGTGAAGCACAAAATCTATTGATTTCCACCGATTACAGTGCCACGCAGATCGCTGCGATCGTTGGTTATTCCAGCGTCCAGCATTTCAATACCATCTTTACTAAACTTGTTGGCCTACCGCCAATCCGTTATCGTAAACAGTATTTGCAAAATCTACAGGGACAGCGCACTCAGTAATCGAACAGCATAATATAACTCTTCCGGTTTATCCTCAAAGTTATACAGCAGATAGTTTGAAAGATTCTTTATACCACTTCCTACAGCAGTACGCACTGATTGCTCATAAATCTCTCTCAGTTTCCAATGATCAAACGCAATACGCAGAGGATAGATGTTTACTTCTGCCAGTTTTTTCATATTGGCTGAAGTGATGAGCCGAGAGTCAATCCCTTGGTTGAAATCTACAATACGTTTACGCTTGGTTGGTTTATGTGTTTTTTCGTACAAAGGGCGCACATACTCGTCTAATTCCAAAATTCTTTCTTTAGATGCGGAGTAATAATTCAGGCAATGAGCTTGCTCCAAACGCATATATAGCTCTGTTTTCTCTGCATCATCTTTTAACTTATCGATAATCTCTTTATAAATAGAAATTGCTTTTCGGATATATGCTCTGTCATTATAAGAATCCCGCAGATTATTGATGGTGACTTCGTATTCATTCGGGGGACTATATGTTGCATCCACACCAAAACCACATTCTTTGATCTCGTCAATAATTTGATCATAGCAATTTGAAGCTAAAACATTATTATCAAGAAGAAGCAAGTCTTTTCTGGCTCCGAATCGCTTATCTGTGTGTTCGATTCTTTGCTTCAAATTGATATAATCGCAATACTGTGGCTCCAGTTTCGGTACAGCGCAGAACTTACACCTGTTTACGCAGCCTCTCGTCATATACGCAAAATATGCGTTGTTGGCCGGGTACACATAATCAATCTCTTCCTAGATTGAATAATCCAAAGGTAGCTCATCAATGATTAGATCATTCCCCTGATCTATGTCACCAGGATGATTAAGTAATACCGGGAGAAATGGAGTTACAGTCCATTTTTACCGAAATGTGTTCTCTGTCACACCTCGCTCAAAGGTGAAGCTGGTGGCCAAGATGCTCAAGGCGATCCACGCTCAGGAGAGCAAGAAAGCCGCCCGAGAA
>NZ_JBQKJR010000026.1:0-43504 GCF_052117165.1 Agathobaculum sp. LCP25S3_E8 | reverse complement strand
CGAGATCTACTATAACCGCCTCCGACGCAATACAGCCAATGAGGAAAACCTTCCTCCGCTGCGCAAGCGCGCACGGTGGGCGCAAAATCCGGCGCAGGTTGCCTAATTGAATTCGTTGGGTGTGCGGTTTTCTTGACTATTCCAGCCTGTTGTAGCTTACAGTATACTTCGCTTTCGAATTGTAGATTTTCATAAGCTTCCATACTCAAAACAACCATGTCGCCATACCCATTTTTGGTAAGAAAAACAGGCTGAGCGGTTTCATGAACGGTCTTCGAGATTTCAGCAAAGTTATTTTGTAAATCAGAAACTGGTCGGATCATTTTCATATCAATCACCTTGTATGTATATTATCATGATTATGCTAAGTACTCAAGAAGGATCATCTGCATCAAGTATACCACGGCAAATGAAATCCCCTATACAAGAAGTTTAGAAATAGATTTGACTCGACGAGAAGTGGTCAACCAAAGCAGGCAAGAAAAATAAAAATCGGCACGGAGTACCGTGCCGATTTTCTTCTTTGTCCCGTGCATCGTGCGATGAAACGAATTCCGTCAATACCACGCATTCATCAGCAGGAAGTCCCGGATATTGCAGTGCTTGATCCCGTCCCGACTGCGGTCGATCTCATCCATCGAAACGACGTATTTGGGGAAATTATCCCGGATGCCATCGAAAGCACCAAATTCACGCTGCACGGTATCTTCCGAGGCCAGCAGATAAGTCACCTGCACATACAGCTTCTGATCCTGCTTGCCGCAAACAAAGTCTACCTCTTTGTCTCCCACTTTGCCCACGGTCACCTGATAGCCCCGGCGCAGCAGCTCCAAATAGACGATGTTCTCGAGGATCAGGTTAATGTCGCGCATGTTGCCGCCATAAACCGCTTCCCGAATGCCGTGATCGGCGATGTAGTACTTTTCGTTGGTGGACAGGATCTGCTTACCCTGTAAATCCTGCCGTTTGACCTGATAGAATAGATAAGCTTCCGTGCAGTACTTGATGTAATTGAGCACGGTTTCCGCCGATACCACGCGCTGTTCGCTTTTGAAGTATTTGACCAGCGAGGTTGCCGAAAAGGTTGTGCCGATATTGGACATCACATACGCGACAATGCGTTCCAGCAGATCGACGTCCCGTATCTTGCCGCGCCGGACAATATCCTTGAGCTGCACCGAGTTAAACAGGTCGGTCAGATATTGCCTGCAGGGTTCTGCTTCAAAGTGCAAGTTGGACAGATAGGGCATGCCGCCGGCAGTCAGATATTTCTGGAAGCACTGAGCAGGCGTCGCGTCCGGAAATACCGTGCGATACAACTGGATAAACTCTTCAAACGAAAAGGGATAGATGACAAATTCGACATATCGTCCGCCCAGATAGGTGGCCAGTTCACCGGACAGCAGTTTCGCATTGGAGCCGGTGATATAGATGTCGCAATCCATTTCCACGCGGAAGGAATTGACGCATTTTTCCCAGCCGTCCACCTCTTGGATCTCGTCAAAGAACAGATACACCTTGCCGTCCATTTTGGCAGTGCGTCGGAGGATCTCGTCGTGCAGTACCTGCGCCTTACACAGATGGCTGTTGCGCATATCTTCAAAGTTGATCGTGATACAGTGCTCGGCGGAAACTCCGTTGGAAAGCAGCTCCTCCCGAATCAGTTCCAGCATGACCGACTTGCCGCTGCGGCGCATGCCTGTCATCACCTTGATGAGATCGCTGCCAATAAACGGCCGAATCCGGTTCATATAGCGTTCTCGTAAAATCATAGCGCAGTCGCCCCTTCCTGTGATCGGTTCGTTCACACTATACTCAGTATACCTGAAAAGAAGGAGAATTATCAAGATTTTATCAGATATAACCGATAAAAAGATTTAACTCTTACTTTTGTAAAGTATATATATGCTGATGATGGAAAAGAGTGCCGTAACATAAAAAGATACCCGGGTCTGTACCTACATGATGCAGACCGGGTATTTTTGCGTCAGTCATTATGATGAAATAGCTTGGCCTGGGCAGGTGTTCCACTCAGACATCATATTTTGGCAAGTATTCTACGTTATAAATTCCGTAATATTCATTGACAATTCTGCGGATATCTTCAAAATAATTTGCTTGTGTCAGACTTCCCAGTGTACCGCTTCTCAACGAATAGGGGTTCTCCTCATAATAAGTGATCATTTCTTTGGTCACGCCTGCAAAATAGGGAGATTGCTCATAATAAAGAGGCATCTCGACACCCTTTGACACCACAAAGTCAACACATTCCTGTTCGGATAGATCAGACAGGCGGACACCGGTTTTTGCATACTCCGCAACTGGATGGTCAGTTTTCCAGATCAGCACCATAATCAGTATCGTTGCAAGAAAAAGAAAAAACATTTTCTTACCGCGTGAGAGGTTTTTCATGCTGCCACCTCTTCAAGAATGATTGATCATCCATTGTAAATGCCGCAACAAATATGGGCATTATAGTGCAAGTTATCCTCTATTATCAGCAGTTATAAACACCAACGTAAACACCAAATAAACACCAACTCGCCGGTTGGAAAAATCGTAATGCCCTAAAAAGTACAAAAAACCCGTTATTTCTTTCGAAATAACGGGTTTTTATGGAGCTTGCGGCCGGACTCGAACCGGCGACCTGCGCATTACGAATGCGCTGCTCTACCAACTGAGCCACGCAAGCAACAAAATCATCTGACAATACTTCCGTATGTCAGCCTTGATAGTATATCATGTTTTTTTGTTTTCGTCAATCTTTTTTTATTTTTTCCTTGACTTTTTCTGGCTATTCGATATAATAGTAAAGTATCCTTGCTCATATCAGAGGATATGGGCCAAAAGTCCAAAAGGAGGTGCTAAGAATATGGCAAAGGTTTCTGGCAAGTACGAGACAATCTTCATTGTCAACCCCACGCTGGAAGAGGCAGCGGCTACCGCTGTTGTGGACAAGTTCAAGTCTCTCGTCGAGGCGAACGGCACGAACGTGGAAGTGGAAGATTGGGGCAAGCGCCGTCTGGCGTACCCGATCGAGGACCAGAACGAGGGTGTTTACACTCTGATCCGTTTTGAGTCCAAGCCGGAGTTCCCGGCTGAGCTGGACCGTATCTACAAGATTACGGACGGCATCATGCGTTCCATGATTGTCTGCCTGGACGACTAAGGCGGTGAACAATCAATGCTCAACAAGGCTATTCTGATGGGTCGTTTGACCCGCGATCCCGAGTTGCGCCATACGCAATCCAACATGGCTGTGTGCTCGTTCTCCCTTGCGATCGACCGCGGTCGCAAAGATCAGAACGGCGAACGCCAGACCGACTTCATCGACTGTGTCGCATGGGGTCGTCAGGCAGAGTTCGTTTCACAGTGGTTTACCAAAGGTGCGATGGCGATCGTAGTCGGCCGCATTCAGTCCCGTCGCTGGACGGACCAGAACGGCAACAACCGTATTGCAATTGAAGTAAACTGTGATGAAGTTTCCTTTGGCGAGACCAAAAAGTCCCGCGAAGCAAACGCCGGTTATGCCGGCGGCGGTTACGGCGGCTATGATAACGGATCGCAGATGCGGCCCGAGCCTGCCGCGTCTCAGGTAACTCCGGCATTCGATTTGCCCGCGGGCGATTCGGATTTTCAGGAGCTGGCCGATGACGACGGCGATGTCCCATTCTAAACTGAAGGAGGTTACGCGACAATGGAAGAAACCAAGAAGGAATTCACGCCCCGTCCGGAGCGTGCAGAGCGCCCGCAGCGCGGCCGTCGCCGCCGCAAGGTTTGCGCTTTCTGTGTTGATAAAGTCGAGCACGTTGATTATAAGGATGCTGGCAAGCTTCGCAAGTATATGTCTGAGCGCGGCAAGATTCTGCCCCGCCGTATGACCGGTACCTGCGCTCGCCATCAGCGTCAGCTGACCGAGGCGATCAAGCGTGCCCGTCACATTGCTCTGCTGCCCTACACTGCGGAGTAATTACTGTTTCTATTATTAAGGATACACAAATACCGCTTTTCATGAGAAAAGCGGTATTTTTTTAATATCTATTCTGCTGTTTATTCCTCGGTAAAGGAAAAAATCTCCTCGACTGTCAAACCAAACACCTTTGCAATATCCATCGCGAGTTTGAGAGACGGATTGTACTGTCCATTTTCCAGTCTGCCGATGGTTTCTCGGCGCACACCGACCAGCTCTGCCAGCTGCGCCTGATCCATACTGCGCGCGGCGCGCAGCTCCTTGATGCGTGTTTTCAGCATGGCGGTTATGCTGAGCGGCGTTCATAATAAAGAAACGCCACATCCTGAAAAACGTTGATTGCCGCCATCAGCAACAGCGCATACTCATAGGGAATGGTCAGCGGAGCCTTATCTCCGAAGGCGATGTACAGCAAAAGTGCAAAGTTGAGCACATTGAACAGCAGGGAATTGGCTTTATAAGCATTAGCATGCGCGCGTTCATCTGCTTTTTCCACCCCAACACCGGTTTCCAGCAGAATCAGGCCAATCAAAAGCGCCACACTCACTGCAATCAGGATACCTCTCCATGGCTGTGCATCGATTGGGCCATATTGCTTGGCGAACAGCAGCAAGATGATAAGCACGCCCCAAGCACCGGCATGGAGCAGCTTTGCACGGGTTAGTGTCATAATATATCCCTCCCACATATGATATATTTGTATCTTTGTGTGATAAATATATCACTTCTTATACATGCTGTCAAGATACATTTCTTTATCCACAATATTGTGGATATTTTTTTGCACCGGGCAGGGGAGACAGAAAAAGGACGCACAAAAGTGCGTCCTTTTTTCTTATTCTTCTGTAGCCTCGGTGGATTCAGTCGATTCGCCGTCCTCGGCGGTCTCATCCTCTTCCTGCTTATCGGTGCGGGCAATCGAGATAACCTTCACGTCCTCGCTTGTGCGCATTACGATAACACCCTGGCTGCCTCTGCCGCATTCGCGGATTTCTTCACAGCCCGTGCGGATGATAACGCCGTCATCCGTGATAATCATCACATCGTTGTCGCTGTCCACAACCGCGATGCCGGCTACCAAGCCGGTCTTGGCGGTCAGATTATGCAGTGTCATGCCGCTGCCGCCACGGTGATGAATGGTAAACTCCTCAACAGGCGTGCGCTTGCCGTAGCCGTTCTCGGTAATTGACAGCACATAAGCGCCCTTACGCGCCCGCGCCGCGCCGACAACATAATCACCTTCGCTCAGACGAATGCCGCGTACACCGGTCGCCGTGCGGCCCATCGCGCGCACTTCGTTCTCGTCAAAGCAAATCGCGCGGCCTTCATGCGTTGCAATCAGGATATTCTGCTCACCGTCGGTCAGGCGCACATCGACCAGCGCATCATCCTCATTGAGATTCAGCGCGCGCAGACCTGCGCGACGGATGTTCTGCAAGTCGGACAGCACCACGCGCTTGGCAACGCCCTGACGGGTGACGAAGAACAGGAATTTATCGTCTGCAAATTCCTTGATGGCGAACATCGCGGTGATTTTCTCGTCGCTTTCCAGCTCTAAGAGGTTGACGATGTTCATGCCCTTTGCCGAGCGGCCGGTTTCGGGAATCTGATAACCCTTGAGCTTATACACCTTACCGCGGTTGGAGAAGAACAGAATGGTATCATGCGTCGACGCGGTAAAGATATCCTTGGCGAAGTCCTCTTCGCGCGTGCTCATCGCGGACACGCCACGGCCGCCGCGCCGCTGCGCGCGGTAAACCGAAGTCGGCTGACGCTTGATATAGCCGAAATGGGTCAGCGTATAAGCGCAAGTCTGCTCCTCAATCAAATCCTCGATATCGATTTCGTCCGCGACATTTGCAATCTCGGTGTGGCGCTCATCGCCGTACTTCTGCTTGATTTCCTGCAATTCCGCCTTAACGACCGCGAGAATATTTGCGTCGCACGACAGGATTTCCTCGAAGGAAGCAATTTTGCCTTCCAGTTCCTTGTATTCGTCGTTGATTTTCTCCTGCTCCAGACCGGACAGACGGCCCAGACGCATATCAACAATCGCCTGCGCCTGCGGCTCATCGAGATGAAACTCGAAGTGTTCCGAGCCGTCCACGATGCCGAGCAATGCAATCTGGTCAATCCAGAACGGCTCAGCCATCAGGTTGACCTTGGCTTCCGCCTCGTTTTTAGAAGCGCGGATGATAGCGATGATGCGGTCGATATTATCGGTTGCAACCTTGAGACCTTCCAGGATATGCGCACGATCCTGCGCTTTTTTCAAATCAAAGCGCGTGCGGCGCTCGACAACGTCCTTCTGGAAGCCGACATATTGGTCGATAATCTGCCGCAGCGTCAATACGCGTGGCTGTAATTTGCCCGCTGCGCCCGACGGCACGAGCGCAATGTGAATCATCGAAATGGTATCTTCCAGCTGGGTATAGGTAAACAGCTGGTTGAGAATAACCTGTGCGTTCGCGTCGCGGCGGATATCCACCACAATCTGCATGCCCTCGCGCGAGGAATGGTCCTGAATGTTGGTGATGCCGTCGACGCGCTTGTCCTTGACGAGGTTCGCCATAGACTCAACCAGGCGCGCCTTGTTGACCATGTAGGGGATTTCGGTAATCAGAATCTGGCTCTTGCCGTTCGGCAGGTCGACAATCTCGGTCTTGGCGCGCACCTTGATTTTGCCGCGGCCGGTTGCATACGCTGCACGGATACCGCTGCGGCCCATGATAACGCCGCCGGTCGGGAAGTCCGGTCCCTTAATGAACTGACAGATTTCGTCCATCTCGGCTTCCGGGTGGTCGATGACATAGCAAATGCCGTCAATCACCTCGGTCAGGTTGTGCGGCGGGATGTTGGTCGCCATGCCGACCGCAATACCCGACGAGCCGTTGACCAGCAGGTTGGGGAATCGGGAGGGCAGCACAACCGGCTCTTTCAGCTCTTCGTCAAAGTTCGGGCCGAAGTCGACCGTATTTTTCTTGATATCGGCCAGCATATAGTTGGCAATCTTAGCCATGCGGGCCTCGGTGTAACGGTAAGCTGCCGGGGGGTCGCCGTCGACCGAACCGAAGTTGCCGTGACCGTCAATCAGCGGATAGTGCAGCGAAAACGGCTGCGCCATGCGCACCAAAGCATCGTAAACCGATGCATCGCCGTGCGGATGATAACGGCCGAGCACATTACCGACGGTCGTAGCCGACTTACGGTAGGGCTTATCCGAGGTCAGGCCGTCCTCATACATCGCGTACAGGATACGGCGGTGTACGGGCTTTAAGCCGTCGCGCACATCGGGCAGTGCGCGGCCGACAATGACACTCATCGCATAGTCGATGTAGCTCTTTTTCATCTCTTTTTCGAGATCGACCTGCAATATTTTTTGCTGTTCGTATTCTTGACTCATTCTTTGCCTCCGGAATTGTTGGCGTTATTATGCATACCGTCCGCGCATCAGACGTCCAGATTCATAACATACTTGGCGTTTTTCTCGATAAACTCGCGCCGCGGCTCGACCTTTTCACCCATCAGCAGCGCAAACGTTTCGTCCGCCGCCGCCGCGTCGTCCATCGTCACCTGCAGCAGCGTGCGGTTTGCCGGGTCCATCGTGGTCTCCCACAGCTGCTGCGGGTCCATCTCGCCCAGACCTTTGTATCGCTGCACGCGCACGCCCTCGCCCATTTCAGCGATGCAGGCGCGCTGCTGCTCGTCGGTATAGGTATAGCGCACATCCTTGCCCTTTTCATTCTTAAACAGCGGCGGCTGCGCGATAAACACATGCCCATGCTCGATGAGCGGCCGCATGAAGCGGAAGAAGAAGGTCAGCAACAGGGTGCGGATATGGCTGCCGTCGACGTCGGCATCGGCCATCAGAATAATCTTACCGTAACGCAGTTTGGACAAATCAAAGTCATCGCCAAAGCCTGCGCCAAACGCGGTAATCATCGGGGTGAGCTTATCGTTGCCGTAGACGCGGTCGAGACGCGCCTTTTCGACGTTGAGCATCTTGCCCCAGAGCGGCAGAATCGCCTGATGCCGCCGGTCGCGGCCTTCCTTGGCCGAACCGCCTGCGGAATCACCCTCGACGATGTAGATTTCGGTATAGGTCGGGTCCTTTTCAATGCAGTCAGCCAGCTTGCCGGGCAGGGAAGCCGAGTCCAGCGCGGACTTGCGCCGCGTCATCTCGCGCGCCTTCTTTGCCGCTTCGCGTGCGCGGGCGGCGGTCTGCGCCTTGTCGATAATCGTGCGCGCGACCTGCGGATTCTCTTCAAAGAAGGTCATCAGCTTTTCGGACACCATCGCGTCGACCAGCGTGCGCATATCGCTGTTGCCCAGCTTGGTCTTGGTCTGGCCCTCAAACTGTGCTTCCTGCAACTTGACCGAAATAATTGCGGTCAGTCCCTCGCGCGCGTCCTCGCCCTTGAAGGATTCGTCCTCCTTGAGCAGCTTGTATTTGCGGCCGTATTCGTTGAGCACACGGGTGAGCGCCGACTTGAAGCCGGTTTCATGCGTACCGCCTTCGGTCGTGTTGATGTTGTTGGCAAAGGACAGCAGCAGCTCACTGTAGCTGTCGGTATACTGCATGGCAACTTCAGCCATTGAGGTATCGCGGCTGCCTTCCATGTAAATGACCTGCTCGTGCAGCGGGGTCTTGGTTCGATTGAGATGCTGCACAAACTGACGGATACCGCCCTCGTAGTGCATGACCTCCTTGACCGGCTCATCGTCGCGCTCGTCACGCAGCGTGATTTTAAGACCCGCGTTCAAAAACGCCTGCTCACGCAGCCGCTTTTCCAGCACGTCGAACTCATAAACCGTCGTCTCAAAGATTTCCGGGTCGGCATGAAAACGGATGGTTGTACCCGTCTCGCTTTCGCAGGGCGTGTCACGCATTTTAACCTGCGTCACACCACGTTCAAAGCGCATGTAGTGCTTGGTATGCCCGTCACGCACCTCGGCTTCCAGCCAGTCGGACAGGGCGTTAACGACCGACGAACCTACGCCGTGCAGACCGCCGGACACCTTATAGCCCGTGCCGTCGAACTTGCCGCCCGCATGCAGCACGGTCAGTACGACCTCCAGCGATGGAATCCCCATCTGCGGATGGATGCCGCAGGGGATACCGCGGCCGTTGTCCGTGACGCGGATGACGTTGCCCTTTTCAATCGTCACCTCAATATGGGTGCAGTAGCCCGCCAGCGCCTCGTCGATTGAGTTGTCGACAATCTCATACACCAGATGGTGCAGGCCGCGCGCCGAGGTCGAGCCGATATACATGCCCGGACGCTTGCGCACGGCTTCCAGTCCTTCGAGCACCTGAATCTGGCTTTCGTCATAGGTGTCGGTGACCTTCAGGTCGAGCACTTCGTCCTTAATTTCCATTTCTTCACTCATATGATTTAATTTCCTTTCCAGAAATTGCGGTAACGATAATTTTATGCGCTTATATTGCGTATGCCTTTTCCGCGCGGCGCTGCAATGCCTGTGGCGACAGGCTGGTCAAATACAGCGTTTCACCCAGCGCATTTTCGCATAGCACCCCTGCGCGCGGCAGGTCCTCATACAGCTCGATGATGCTCCCCTCGTCCTGTAATCGCTCCACCAATCGAACGGTTCGTTTGGAGGCGGTGGCGGTGTCCATATCGAACACGGCAACCACGCTTTGCAGCGGCACAATATAGTCCTGTCCCAGATGCAGATACATGGAAAATCCTCCTGTTTTCCCACAAAATGGACAAAATAACAGACCGTGGAACGGCCGCGCGCAGAAATATGCAGCCACCGCGCGAAATGTCGTCCGCCGGTCTGTCCCTCGGGCTGTATTCTATTCTAATTATACCACTTTTTTCAGGTTTTGTGTACCGAACAGACGGAAAAACTTAAATGATTTTACCATTTTGTATTTGGAAAACCGCGCCTGCGCGCAGCTTATCCGAAATACCGTCCTCACAGCAGGTAATCATCACTTGACCGGCGGAAATGCGGTTCAAAACGAAGTCCTGCCGCCGGCGGTCCAGCTCGGAAAGCACGTCATCCAGCAGCAATACCGGATACTCGCCATCCTCTCCGAAAAACAGCTCGCGCTCGGCAAGTTTTAAAGACAGCGTACAGGTGCGCACCTGTCCCTGCGAACCGTAAGAGGCCGCACTGCGTCCGTCGAGCAGCAGCACCAAATCATCCTTATGTGGACCGGACAGGCAGCTCCGCGCTGCAATTTCGGCCTGTTTATGGCGCAGAACGTGGTCAATTAGTTCCTGCTCGATTTGCTTTGCGGATGCAAAGGGGTCGGTGACCGACGAAACGGTCTGATATTCACCCGAGAGCACCTCCTGCGGCGCGATATCGGCATAGACAGCCGCCGCCGCTTCGAGCAGTTTTTTGCAGTAATATGCGCGATAGCGGATAATCTGCGCGCCGATATGCGTCATGCGCAGCGAAAAATCCTCCCACATGGACAAAAGCGAGGGTTTTTCCTCGCTGTCGCGCAGGATGCGCGTTTTGTGCTCATGCAGGCGGTTATATTCTTCCAGATAGCGCGCATAGTATGGACGCAGCTGGCACAGTGCGGTATCCAGAAAGCGCCGCCTTGCGCCCGCGCCCTGCCGCACCAGCATCAAATCCTCCGGACAAAACAGAACGGTTTTCAAAATGCCCTGCGCATCCGATTGACGCTTCTGCCGCACGCCGTTTTTGTAGATTTCCATGGATTTCATGCGCGAAAGACGCAATTCCAGCGTGAAATCACGCCTCTGCGCTTGAAAATCGGCTATAATCCGCGCGTGGTCCTCGCCAAATCGCAGGCCCTCTTTTTTCTGCGCGGTGCGGAATAAACGCATGGTGGAGCACGCGGCGGCAGCTTCAAGCAGATTGGTTTTTCCCTGTCCGTTTTCGCCGCAAATCAGGTTGACCGCGGGGTCAAATACAAACCGCGCATGCTCATAATTGCGGAACTGTTCCAGCTCCAGCGAACGGATATTCATACGATTTTGACGGTTTCCCCGTCGAGCGTCACAGAGTCGCCCGGACGCAGTTTTTTGCCGCGCATCGTGCAGCTTTCGCCGTTTACCAGCACTTCACCCTCCGCGATGCGGATTTTAGCTTCTCCGCCCGAGCTGACTAAATTAGCAAATTTTAACAGTGCATCCAGTTTAATGAATTCCGTTTCGATTTTGATTTCAGTCATTGGCTTTTAACCTCACCGGCAGCACCAGATAGGTGTATTTATCGCCTTCCAGCGGTGAAATGACAATCGGATTGAGCGCGCCCTTGAGCTGAATTTTTACGGTGTCGTCGCCGGCGGCGCGCAGCGCGTCCAGAATATAACGATTGTTAAAGCCGATTTCCAAATCGTCAATTGTGCCCTCAAACGCGCATTCGTCGTAGCTTTTGCCGACGGCCGTGATGCACGACATCTGCACATACGAGCCGTCGAAATGGAACCTGACCGGATTTTTCAGCTTTTCGGAAACAATCAGCGAGACGCGCTCGATGCAGGTAATCAGTTCATGCCGGTCGGCCTTGACGACATATTCAAATTCCGACGGGATAGCCGCGCGGTAATTGAGAAATTCGCCGTCAATCAGACGGGTGATTAGTGTCGTGCCGCCGATGCGGAACAAAATGTTCTTTCGGTCGGGAAAAATTTCGACATTGCCGTCCTCTTCGGTTAAAATGCGCTCAATTTCGCGCAGCGACGGACCGGGCACAACGAATTTCATGTCCCCGGAAATGCCTTCCACGGTTTCGCGGCGCACGGACAGTCGATAGCCGTCGACTGCAACGACGTTCAGACGGTTTCCTTCGAGTTCAAATAAACAACCCGTGTGGATAGGTTTGGATTCGTTGTCGGATACCGAGAAAATCGTCTGGGCAATCATGCTTTTCAGCATAGACTGCGGCAAGGAAAAGCCGGTATCGGCGGAAACTTCCGCTAAAGCCGGATATTCGTCGGCTTCGGTGGCGACCAGATTAAATACGGCGCGGCCGCATTTGATGGTGGTCAGCAGTTTGTCGTCGGTTTCCAGATAGACAATATCCTGCGGCAGTTTGCGAACAATGTCATAAAACAGCTTGGCGTTGAGCACAATGCTGCCGGGTTCGACAATATCGGCTTGGGCAGTGGTTCGAATGCCCATGGAAAGGTCATAACCGGTTAGAGTTAGTGAATCGGTTTCTGCGGTAACGAGAAGTCCTTCAAGCAGCGGCATGGAGCTTTTGCCTGTCACAGCACGGGAGGCAGTACCGATCAGACTGAGCAGTGTTTCTTTTTCACAGGAGAATTTCATCGGACGTTCCTCTTTCTTTGGAAATCGTAAGAAAAAACAGGATAGGTTTTTATCGTAGTAGTAGAGGCTGGGGAAATTGGGGAAAAACGGTGTAAAGCTAGACGTGGTGCGGGAAATGTCGTACACAGGAGGATGTGGATGAATTTTGTGCGCTCCACAGCTTCCACAGCCGGCTTTTTTATCCACAGGACAAGTCTTGTGGAATCCACAGGGATATGTGGATAGATTTTTATTCCCCGCGGATGTTGTTGTGCAGCTTTTTGATGACCTCTTCGGTCTCTCTGGAGTTCTTTCGTTCCTCCTCGATTTTGTTGCAGGCGTGCATTACCGTCGTATGGTCGCGCTTAAAGATTTTGGCGATATCGGGGAAGGAATATTCCAGCTCCTGACGAATCATATACATGGCCATTTGGCGCGGATAGGCGACGTCCTTGGAGCGGTTTTGTGAGATCATCTGCTCGACAGGAATATAGAAATAGTTGGCGACAGCCTCCATAATACGTTCGGGGGTGGGATTGAGGCCGGGATTTTCGATACGCAAGGCGTCGATTGCATTTTCCGCCAGCGCAACCGTAATGCGTTCGCCCATCAGCTCATGCATGGCTTTGATTTTTTTGACCGCGCCTTCCAGCTGTCGGATGTTAGCTTGGATATTCTCCGCGATGTAGGTGGAAACATCATCGGGCAGGTCCACTCCCATCTTAATTGCCTTATCACGGATGATGGCAATACGGGTTTCAAAGTCCGGCGGCTGAATATCGGCCAGCAAACCCCATTCGAAACGGGTTTTCATGCGGTCCTCCAAGGTGTTGATTTCCTTGGGCGGCCGGTCGGAGGTCAGTACAATCTGTTTTTTCGCTTCATACAGCGCGTTGAAGGTATGGAAAAATTCTTCCTGCGTACGCTCTTTGCCCGCGATAAACTGTACGTCGTCCAGCAGAAGCAGATCGACCATGCGGTATTTGTTGCGGAAGGTCTGTACGTTGCCTTCCTGAATGGCGGTAATCAGCTCGTTGGTGAAATCCTCGCCCTTGACATAGATGATGCGGAATTCCGGATGCGTGCGGCGTAAAACGTTCGCAATCGCGTACATCAGGTGGGTTTTGCCCAGTCCGGAGTTACCGTAAATGAACAACGGGTTATTTTCCGCCGCCGGACGCTGCGCGACCGCGAGCGCTGCCGCATGTGCAAATTTGTTGCTCGAGCCGACGATGAATCGTTCAAACGTGTAATCATCGTAGGGAGAGGAGCTGGTGGTCGGCGCAGTGTATTCGCCGGTGACCACCACGACGGTTGTCGGGTCGCCGGTCAGCTCATACAGCGCGTTTTGCAGCGGCTCGATGAATTTCTGGTCGATAAACTCCTTTTTGAACTGGACCGGAGAATGCAAAATCAAACGGTTGTCCGTAAAAGAAACAACCGTTGCATCGTCGAACCAGGCGGAAAGGCTGGACGGCGGGAAATCGCGTTCAAGGCGTTCGAGCGCCATTTCCAATATATTATTAGCCATGGGGCGCCTCCTGTCGATATAAGTACATAGATAATAATATAATAGCACAAGTTTTCCTTGGTTTCAACAGCAAGGGTTTTACACAGGCAAACGGAAATTTGTGTATAATTTTTTGCATTTTTTTAAATGCCGGCCCAATTTGTAGTATCATTTTGAAACTTTTCCCCAAGATGTTGAAAACGCAAAAAAACCTTGACATTTTGGGGTTTCTATAGGATAATAATTATTGTCTCATATTCTGCGGACAGGCAGCGGCATATGCCCGCGTCTCGCGCCGGACCTATGCCGGTGCCCATCCGTAAATCCAAAAATAGGGAGGTGCACGAAGAAATGAAGAGAACGTATCAGCCCAAGAAGCGTCAGCGCTCCAAGGAGCATGGTTTCCGCAAGCGTATGCGTACGTCGAACGGCCGCAAGGTACTGGCCCGTCGCCGTGCCAAGGGCCGCGCACGCCTGACGCACTAAGCGAAGACCGATTTTCAATACGCGCCGGCGGCGCGGAGGAAAAACGAAGCGAGCCGCTTTATCCTGCGGTTCGCTTTTTTCTTTTGTCAGAAAGAGGACAGGCCAAAGCTTCTTTTTTGATAAGAGAAACCGGCGAAAAGGTTTTGGGTCGTATCCGCCGGAATAAAAGCGATACGGCTGGCTTTGCAAACATACTTAGCTGCAAAGAAATTGAGATAACGTTCGAAACGGGCGTTACCTTCCGTTTTTTCTCGGGCATCGAAAAAACGAGGAGAAAAAGATGAAAAACACGATATCCTTGAAGGAAAACCATGAGTTCCGACGGCTGTATCACCGGGGCGTTTCTTCGGCGGGCAGGCATCTGGTCCTGTATTGCCGGAAAAACCGGCTGGGATATAACCGGTTGGGACTGACGGTCAGCGCAAAGCTGGCCGGCGCGGTGCAGAGAAACCGCGTCAAACGCCTGTTCCGCGAGGCGTATCGTCTGCATGAGGACGAATTTGCGGTGGGCGTGGATTTAGTGCTTGTCGCGCGCAGCCGCGCGGTGGGCGCAACCTATTTGGAAATTGAAAAATCGCTGCTGCGTGCTTTGCAGGAGAATAAAGTCGCGGCAGCTCGGTCATGAAGCGTTTTTTGCTGGCGGCAATCCGGTTTTACCGCCGGCATATTTCACCGGCCAGACCTCCCTGCTGCCGTTATATCCCGACCTGTTCGCAGTATGCGATAGAGGCTATCGAGAAATACGGCGCGCTCAAGGGCGGCTGGCTGGCGTTCAAACGCATCTGCCGGTGCCATCCTTTCTCCAAACGCGGGCCATATGACCCCGTGCCGTAACAGGTGGAGAAAACAAGAAACGGCATCGGACAAACTTCGTTTCACGAATGAAAAACAACCCTACGGAGGTTTATATGGGAGAAATTTTCGGACTTGTCATCGTCAGACCGCTTGGTCTGATCCTGCTGGGAATTTTTAAGACGGTAGGGTCCTACGGTCTTGCGGTTATTTTGTTCGCGCTGCTGGTCAAGCTGATTTGTATTCCGCTGGCCATTAAGGGCAAAAAGAGCATGCTCGCTATGAACGCCCTCAATAAGGAGATGCAGCAGCTTCAGAAAAAGTACGCGAACAACCGCGTCAAGCTCAACGAGGAAATGCAGAAGCTGTATGATAAGCATGGCGTCAATCCGATGTCAGGCTGTCTGCCGCAGTTTATCCCGCTGCCGATCATGATGGGCCTTTACTATGCGGTACAGCAGCCGCTCAAGTTCATGATGGGCTTTGACCAGACGATTATCGACAAGCTGGCGGCGCTGGTAAATGTCGATACTGCAACGGCGGGCTTTTACGGCCAGATTACGATTGCAGAAAAGCTCGGCCAGATGTTCACGGACAATGGCGGCGTGTGGCCGGAAGCCGTTACCAACATTACCAACGGCGCGGGTGAGCTGCTCAACATTGATTTTCACTTCCTCGGTTTGAATCTGGCGCAGACGCCGTCCATTACAAATCCGAGCATTTTGTGGATTATCCCGATTCTGTCGGGCGCAACCGCATTTTTGTCCAGCTTTGTCATGCAGAGAATGCAGAGCATGCAGAACAGCGCTGCGGCCAGCCAGATGAAGATGATGAATGTGATTATGCCGCTCATGTCTCTGTATTTTGGCTTTATTCTGCCGGGTACAATCGGTATTTACTGGATTTTTAACAACATTTTCGCCTGCGTGCAGGAAATTGTGCTGACAACTTATCTGCGCGGCAAGAAGGAAAAGAAGGACGCGGAGGAGTTTGCGCGCGTCGAGGCGGAAAAGGAAGCCAAGCGTGCGGCGCATAAAGCTGCTCAGCTGGAACAGTCCCAGAATGCGAAGAAAAAGAAGGGGGACAAATAAGCTATGGAGAAATTTATCGAAACCACGGGCGAAACCCGTGACGCTGCGATTGAAGCAGCGCTCAAGCAGCTCGGCATGGACCGGGACGATGTATCGGTAGAGGTTCTGGATAACGGTAAAAAAGGTTTTCTCGGCATCGGCGCAACTCCTGCGCGCGTGCGCGTGACCTATGAAGTGCCGGATGAGCCGGTCAAAAAGGCGGAGCCTGTCCACACCCCTGTGGAAAAACCGGCAAAGCCGCATCATGCGGAAAAACCGGCAAAGGAAGAGAAACCCGCTGCAAAGCCGCAAAAGCTGTCCATTACGGATGAGGATGATACGCCGCGTCTGGTCAAGGCTGCACCTGCGGATTTTGTACCGGAAAAGCTGGAAGTGGAGTGTCTGCCGCGCCGGGAGCGTCCGCGTCGGGAGCGAAACGGCCGCCGCGAGCGTCGTCCGCGTGAGGAGCGCCCGATTACGCCTTCCGTTCCCAAGGAGCGCGAGCTGATTCCGGTTTCCGAGGAATGCATGAAGAAAGCAGAGCAGCTGGCGACCGATTTCGTCACCGGCCTGCTCGAAAAAATGGGCGTTGAGGGTACCGTGACTACGCTGCAGCAGGTTGAGTGTGACCAGCTGCGTCTGGAGATTTTCGGTCCGGATATGGGTCCGATTATCGGTCGCCGCGGCGATACGCTGGACGCGATTCAGTACCTCGGTTCGCTGGTGCTCAATAATGCGCTGGATGAGCATGTGCGCCTGTCGGTTAATACCGAAAATTACCGCGAGAAGCGCGCGGAAAGTCTGGAGCGCCTCGCCCGCAAGATGGCGATGAAGGTGGTCAAATCCCACCGCTCGATGACGCTTGAGCCGATGAATCCCTATGAGCGCCGCATTATTCATGCCGCGCTGCAGGATTTTAACGGCGTCACCACATACTCGACCGGCACTGAGCCTGGCCGTCGCGTTGTTATTGCACCGGATAACAACTTCCACGCCCGTTCTTAACGCGGGGTACTGCTTATGAACGATACGATTGCCGCCATTTCTTCCGCCGGCGGGCCGATCGGACTGATTCGGGTGTCGGGTGAGCAGGCGATACAGGCAGTGGATGCGATTTTTCGTGCCAAAAACGGCAAACGCATGCTGGATGCACCGGGACAAAAACTGGTTTATGGCACGCTGCATAACATAGACGGTAAAATGATTGATTGCTGCTATGCGGTGGTTTTCCATGCGCCGCATACCTATACCGGCGAGTCGATGGCGGAATTGCAGTGCCATGGCTCGACCGCTGTGTTGCAGCAGGCGATGGATGCGCTGTTTGCGCAGGGCGTGCGTCAGGCTGAGGCGGGCGAATTCACTCGTCGGGCATTTTTAAACGGCAAGCTCGGATTATCCGAGGCCGAGGCTGTGCACGACCTGATTACCGCCCGTACCGCCGAGGCTGCGCAGAATGCAGCCGCCCAGATGATGGGCGCGGTCGGTTCTCCCGTGCAGCAGATGCGTGAGGATTTGATAGGCATGGTGGCGCATTTCCATGCAGTGGTGGATTTTCCGGACGAGGATATCGACCCGATTCTGTTTGATGATGCAGCCGCGCTGCTGCATCGCACCACCAGCCGCCTGTATGCCATGGCTGAAAGCTATGAGCGCGGACGTATTCTGCGTGAGGGCGTTCCGTGTGTGATTTTAGGTCGTCCGAACGCGGGTAAGAGCACGCTGCTCAATACCTTGCTGGGGCGCGAGCGCGCTATCGTGACCGATATTCCGGGCACAACCCGCGATTTGATTGAGGAAAACGTTAAGGTCGGCCAGCTTCTGCTGCGCGTGACCGATACGGCAGGCTTGCGCGACACGACCGACCCGATTGAACAGGCAGGCATTGACCGCGCGATGGCAGAGGCATCCGCTTCCGCATTAATTCTTGCGGTTTTCGACGGCTCTCAGCCGATTGGAGACGAAGATATGCTGGTGCTTGCCCGTGCGGCAGGACATCGCGCCATTGCCGTGGTGAACAAGGTTGATTTGCCGCAGCAGCTGGATGAAAAGCTGCTCAAAAAGCATTTTCTGCATATTGTCCCGCTGTCCGCCAAAACCGGCGCCGGCATGGACAAGCTGCTTTCACTCATCCCGCGCACGATTGGTTTGGGTGACGGCGTGTTTGACGGCGCACTGATTACCAATGCCCGTCAGGCTGCCGCTCTGGCCCGTGCCGCTGAGCGCTGTGAAGCCGCGCTGTATGCCGCGCAGTCCGGCATGACACCGGATGCGGTCGTCATGGACGCGGAAGGCGCGATTGCTGCGCTTGGAGAAATCACTGGCGAGACCGTGACAGAAGCGGTTGTTTCGCGCATCTTCAGTGATTTCTGTGTGGGAAAATAATGATGTATGCCACAGTGTGAAGGGCCGCCTGCCGCGCGCAGCGGCCTTTTCTGTGGAAAAGAATGATTACAGATTGTAATATACATTTATATTATTTCAAAATCGTAATCAAAATTTTGACCAAAAGTGCAAGTTATCCAAAGTTTACACAGAGTTATCAACAGGTGTGCACAAGGGCAGGCTTGTTATGTTGCACCTTGCAGAAATCTGTGAAGCAATGTAAAGGAGGAGGATTCATGACGGTTTTTCCGGCCGAAGCATTTGACGTCGTTGTTGTCGGCGCGGGACATGCAGGCATTGAAGCAGCGCTTGCCGCCGCGCGTCTTGGAATGAAAACCGCTTGTTTTACCATCAATCTGGACGCTGTCGGCAACATGCCGTGTAATCCGGCCATTGGCGGCACGGCCAAAGGGCATCTGGTACGAGAGATTGATGCATTGGGCGGCGAAATGGCGCGTGCGGCGGATGCGGCCTGCATTCAGTACCGCATGCTCAACCGCGGCAAAGGACCGGCGGTACACTCGCTGCGTGCGCAGGCCGACCGCGTCAAATACCGAACGTATATGAAGCATGCGCTGGAGCAGCAAGACGGCTTGCAGCTGATGCAGGATGAAATCGTTTCTATTGAGACGGAAAACGGCGCGGTGTCTGCGGTTGTAACTGCAATTGGTGCGCGTCATCCGGCAAAAGCGGTGATTATTGCATCCGGTACTTTTCTTGGCGGGCGTATTATCATTGGGGAATATGCGCGCGAAAGTGGCCCGGACGGTATGGCGGCGGCAAAGCCGCTGACCGAATCGCTGCGCGCACTCGGTCTGCGTCTTCAGCGTTTCAAGACCGGTACGCCGCCGCGTATCCATCGCCGTTCTATCGATTTTACCGGTCTGGAACTGCAGGCGGGTGAGGATGAAATCATCCCGTTTTCGTTTGAAACTGAGCAGCCGCCGGAAAACCGCGCGGTTTGTTACTTGACCTACACCACCGACCGTACGCATGAACTCATTCGTGCCAATTTGGACCGTTCTCCGCTTTATGGCGGTCAGATTGAAGGCGTCGGTCCGCGCTACTGTCCCTCTATTGAGGATAAGGTGGTGCGTTTTGCGGATAAGCCGCGTCATCAGCTTTTTTTGGAGCCGATGGGATTGGACACGGAAGAAATTTATGTGCAGGGCTTTTCGTCCTCCATGCCGTTTGACGTGCAGCGTGATATGCTGCATACGGTCAAGGGGGTGGAGCACGCGGAGATTATGCGGCCGGCCTATGCGATTGAATATGACTGTATCGACCCGCTGGAGCTTCGTCCGACGCTTGAGACAAAAAAGGTCAAGGGCCTGTACGGTGCGGGACAGTTCTGCGGCTCGTCCGGTTATGAAGAAGCCGCGGCGCAGGGACTGGTTGCGGGCGTGAATGCTGCGCTTGCTCTTAAGGGAGAGGAACCGCTCATCCTCGACCGTGCGGATGGCTATATTGGAACTCTGATTGATGATTTGGTGACGCGCGGCACCAACGAGCCGTATCGCATGATGACTTCGCGTTCGGAGTACCGTCTGCTGCTGCGGCAGGACAACGCGGATGAACGTCTGGTTCCGATTGGCGTGCGCATCGGACTGAATCCGCCTGAGCGCGGCGAAAAGGTCCATCGTAAGTATCAGATGGTGCAGGAGGAGATTGACCGCATTGCGGCAGTGGGTATTGCGCCGTCGGACGCGCTCAACGGTTTTCTTGCGGGAAAAAACAGCGCGCCGGTCAAGGCAGGCTGTAAGCTGATTGATTTGCTTCGTCGTCCGGAGCTGAGCTACGCCGACCTTGCCCGTTTTGACCCGGAGCGGCCTTTGCTGCCCGCGGTCATCCGGGAGCAGGTGGAAATCCGTGTCAAATATGCAGGCTATATCGACCGTCAGCAGAAGGACGTCGAACAGTACCGCAAATTGCAGTCGCGGCCGCTCCCTGTGGATTTGGATTATGAGCAAGTTGAATCCCTGCGGCTTGAAGCACGGCAAAAGCTCAATGCGGTGCGGCCGCTCAACTTTGGACAGGCCGCACGCATCTCCGGTGTTTCTCCTGCGGATATCACTGCTTTGATGATTTATATCGAAACGCGATGGAAGGAGGGTAAGTCGTGACCGCTTATGAGCTTTTGGTTTCTGGTTTACGGCAGTTTATCCCGGAGGTTTCTCCACAAGCTGTGGATAAATTATTGCGTTTTTCCGATTTGCTATTGGAAAAGAACAAGGTGATGAACCTGACCGCCGTGTCCGACCCTTGTGAGGTTGTTACGCGCCACTTTCTCGACTGCGCTTCGCTTGTTCCTTATATAAAGGAAGGACAGACGGTGCTGGATGTCGGCACGGGAGCAGGTTTTCCCGGTCTGCCGCTTGCCATCCTGTGCCCAGGCGTGCAGTTTACGCTTTTGGACGCGCAGCGCAAGCGTATTGATTTTCTTTCTGAGGTTGCAGACGCGCTGGAATTAACCAATGTGCTGCCGGTGCATGCGCGCGCCGAAGAGTTTGCTTTGCAGCATCGTGCATCGTTTGACCTTGCAGTTTCCCGAGCGGTAGCGGAGCTGCGCGTGCTGTGTGAGCTGGCGCTGCCGATGGTTAAGGTGGGCGGCGCATTTTATGCTATGAAGGCGGCGGACTGTATGGACGAAGTTGGTTCGGCATCACAGGCTTTTTCTGTTTTGGGTGCGCCCGCGGCCGAGCTGCTGCGGTATACCGTTCCACATGATGGTGTCGAACGTGTGCTGGTGCGGCTGCAAAAGACTGTAGAAACGCCGGCGCAGTATCCACGCCGGTTCAAAAAAATTCAGACCAACCCACTTTGAGTTGCAGTCATTACAATTTATTTACCCTCTGTATGGAAATTACAGAGGGTTATTTTTTGTCCGAAAATGCATGGAAATGTGTGATATCTGGAAGGAAATGACAAATACTTGTCGAAGTAGGCAGGTTTTGCGGTCGATTTTACTTGCCAAAATGTAATAATATGGTAATCTATTACCGAAGGACAAACCGGCGTGGTGTTTTGGCCGGTCGACAGCACAAGGAGGAGATGACATGATGTCGGTTTTAACATTGGTGACAGGAAAAGAGGACCGGACATTGCGGCGCGTGCGGGTGAGCGATATTGTACGTAATCCCAATCAGCCGCGCAAGTATTTTGACCCGGAGGCAATTGCACAGCTGGCGGAGAGTATTCGTCAGTACGGTGTACTTAATCCGTTGACGGTTCGCCGCGCGCCGGGCGGCGGCTACGAGCTGGTGGCAGGGGAGAGAAGGCTGCGCGCGGCGCGTGTGGCCGGACTCAATGATGTACCCTGTTTAGTGATTGCAGCCGATAACGAGGATTCATCTGCAATTGCATTGGTAGAGAATTTGCAGCGTCGTGATTTGGATTTCTTTGAGGAAGCTGAGGGCTTTAAGCGTTTGATTGACCAATATGGTCTGACGCAGGAGGAGGCCGCGCGCAAGGTTGGAAAAACACAGTCGGCGGTAGCTAACAAGCTGCGGCTGCTGCGCTTGTCTCAGCAAAACATGGAATTGATTCGCAGCGCAAATTTGACCGAGCGACATGCACGTTGTCTGCTGCGGCTGGATGATGAGACCGATCGCATCAATGCGACCAAGTATATCATCGAGCATGATTTGAATGTCAGTCGGTCAGAGCAGTATATTGATACGTTGTTAAAGGAGAAGGACACCCCGCCTGCGACAGGAGGGGAGCGTAAGGTGGTCCGTCTGATTAAGGATGTCCGGTTTTTCCTCAACACGCTCAATCGCGCGGTTGGCGTAATGGTGGATGCAGGCATCGGCGCTACGGTCGACCAGTCTGAAAATGATGATAGTTTAACTTTGACCATTAATATTCCGCATGCGCGCGTATAGTTGCTTATAGCATATAGTGGGCATGTTTCACGTGAAACATTTAAACCTCCCTTGCAGAGCTGCCATTTGGCAGCTCTTTTTTTTGTTTCACGTGAAACAAAGAAGAAATTTTGAGGGAATTGCTTTGCATTCCAACAAGGGTGTGATATAATGAAACGCGTAGGAAAATTACCAAAGATAAGAGGGAACCAGATATGGGGAAAAATATCGCGTTCGCCAATCAAAAAGGCGGCGTAGGGAAAACCACCACGGCCATCAATCTGGCGGCTGCGCTGTATGAGCGTGGCAAACGTATGCTGCTGTGCGATTTCGATCCACAGGGTAACGCGACCTCAGGCTTCGGCGTGGACCCGCGATCACTCGAAACCTCGGTCTATGATTTGATTGTAGCAGACGATCCGGATGTGAAAAGCGCCATCGTATCCACAAAATGGGTGGATTTGATTGGTGCCAATGTCAATCTGGCAGGCGCAGAACTGGACTTAATTGCGATGGAAAACCGAGAAAACCGTCTCAAAAGCGTGCTTGACCGCGTTCGAGACGACTACGATTATATTTTTATCGACTGTCCGCCGTCGCTCGGTCTGCTGACACTCAATTGTCTGTGTGCAGCGGACAGCTTTTTGGTGCCGCTTCAGTGTGAATATTATGCGCTGGAAGGTTTGAGCCAGCTGATGACAACTGTACGTATGGTGAAAAAATCCATGAATCCGTCGCTTGAATTGGAGGGCGTGCTGCTGACCATGTTTGATGGTCGTACCAACCTGTCCATTCAAGTGGTTGAAGAGGTTAAAAAGCACTTTCCAGGCCAGGTGTTTTCGTCGGTTGTCCCGCGTAATGTACGTCTGAGCGAAGCCCCCAGTCATGGTAAGCCGATCACTGATTATGATCGGATGTGCCGAGGTGCGGAAGCATATTTATCCCTAGCGGATGAAATACTGAAAAAGACAGAAAGGAAGGGGAGAGGCTGAGCATGGCGTCAACCAAAAAAGGATTGGGAGGCGGCCTGTCCAACCTGTTCGGTGCGGATGCGACTGATTTGAGCGCTGCCGGCGCAACCGACAGCGTTTCACAGATTGCACTTTCCAAAATTGAACCGAACCCCAACCAGCCGCGTAAAAAATTCGATCAACAGGCGCTGGAAGAGTTGGCCGAAAGCATTCGACTGCATGGAATCATCACACCGATTACCGTGCGGCCGGGAGATAAAGAAGGGTACTATCAGATCATTGCCGGCGAGCGTCGATGGCGCGCAGCGCGTCTGGCAGGACTGAAAGAGCTTCCCGCGATGGTACTTGAAGCACATGAAAGCGAAGTGATGGAGCTTGCGCTGATCGAGAACTTACAGCGACAAGACCTGAATCCGATTGAAGAAGCCGAAGGATACGACCTGCTCATGCAGCAGTTTGGCATGACGCAGGAGGAGGTTGCTCATCGCGTGGTCAAATCCCGTCCAGCGGTAGCCAACGCACTGCGACTGCTTGCTTTGCCGGATGAGGTGCGTACCATGGTGTCGGAGGGGAAGCTGTCCGGCGGTCATGCGCGTGCTGTACTGGCTGTTGCAGAAGAGGACAAGCGTGTAGAAGCGGCAAAGCAGATGGTCGGCATGAGCGTACGGCAGGCAGAAGCGTTGGCAAAGCGTATGAACAAAAAGCCGGCGCCTAAGCCGCAGCATAAAGACTTTTCCGTTGACTATGTCGCAGAGGTTGAAAAGGAATTGGAAAGCGTGCTTGGCCGCAAAATCAGTATTGAACAAGGCAAAAACAGCGGCACACTATCGCTGGAATACTACGGCGCAGACGATCTGGAACGCCTGATTGAAGCGCTGCGCGGTTTTCGCGTGTAAGGAGGCACTGCTATGGACGAAAACAAAAAGCCTGAGCAGGTAAAACCCGAAAAAAAGCTCAGCCGCACAACATTGACCTTTTATATTGTTGGTCTGTTTTCTGTGGCGATTGCACTAATACTCATCAGTTACGTCGCACAGGCGCGTGCCGACCGACAACTGGATACGCTGACCAATCAGCTGAATGAGCAGCAGACGGTTGCACAAGGAGCAGCCCAAAAAATGGAAGAATTGCAGGCGCAATATGATGTGCAAAGCGCAGCATTGGATAAGGTGCGCCAGGTGCTGGACACTGAACTGGCAAAAACCGATGTGGTGGGTGCCACCGAGCAGCGCATGGCCGAGCGTGAGGTTTATGCGCTTCTAGCTCGCATCAATGCACAGCTGCTGGCAGATAACCAGACAGATGCCAAGCAGGCATATGACGAGTTGGTGCAGAAATACAGCAAGGATAGACTGCTGGGTAATACAGAGGATGGCTTTGATGCGGATATCAACAAGCTGTTCGAAGCCGTGCAGCAGCAAATCGACAGCCAAAAAAGCGAAGAATAAAAATTAATAGAATAGAAGGAGAACAAAATCATGCTGGATATCAAATTTGTCCGTCAGAACCCGGACGCAGTCAAGGAAAACATCAAAAAGAAGTTCCAGGACGAAAAGCTGCCGCTTGTGGACGAGGTCATCGAGTATGACGCCAAGTTCCGCGCAGCCAAAACCCGCTGTGATGAGCTGCGCGCACAGCGCAACAAGAAGTCCAAGGAGATCGGCGGCCTGATGGCGAAGGGGCAGAAGGACGAGGCGGAAAAGGTCAAGGCCGAGGTTAAGGCGATGGCCGACGAGATGGCAAAGCTCGAAGAGGATGAAAAGACCTATGCGGAGGAAGTTAAAAACCGCATGATGGTTATCCCGAACATCATTGACCCGTCGGTTCCGATTGGCAAGGACGATTCCGAAAACGTTGAAATCGAGAAGTTCGGCGATCCGGTTGTGCCGGATTACGAAATTCCCTATCATGTGGATATCATGGAGTCGTTCGACGGCATTGATCTGGATGCGGCCCGCCGCACCTCGGGCAATGGCTTCTACTACCTCAAGGGTGACATCGCACGTCTGCATTCCTCCATTCTGTCTTATGCACGTGATTTCATGATCGACCGCGGCTTTACCTACTATATCCCGCCGTTCATGATTCACGGTGACGTGGTAAAGGGCGTTATGTCCTTTAAGGAAATGGAGAATATGATGTACAAGATTGAGGGCGAGGACCTGTATCTTATCGGTACATCCGAGCACTCGATGATCGGCAAGTTCATCGACACCATCAACGATGAATCCACCCTGCCGCAGACGCTGACCAGCTACTCGCCCTGCTTCCGTAAGGAAGTCGGTGCGCACGGCATTGAAGAGCGCGGCGTATACCGCATTCATCAGTTTGAGAAGCAGGAAATGGTCGTTGTCTGCAAGCCGGAGGAATCCCCGATGTGGTATGATAAGCTCTGGCAGAACACGGTCGACTTCTTCCGTACGTTGGATATTCCGGTGCGCACGCTTGAGTGCTGCTCGGGCGACTTGGCTGACCTGAAGGTCAAGTCCTGCGACGTAGAAGCATGGTCGCCGCGTCAGAAGAAATATTTCGAGGTCGGCTCCTGCTCTAACCTTGGCGATGCACAGGCGCGCCGTCTGGGCATCCGCGTGCGTGGCAAGGACTCCAAGGAGTTGTACTTTGCGCATACTCTGAACAATACTGTAGTTGCGCCTCCGCGTATGCTGATTGCCTTCCTTGAAAACAACCTGCGTGCAGACGGATCGGTTGCCATTCCGAAGCCGCTTCAGCCGTATATGGGCGGCATGACCGAAATCCGCAAAAAGGGAGAGTAAGAATATGGAAATTGGAATCAAAGGTGGGCAGAAGCTGGTTGTCACGGCTGACAAGCTCGCATGCAATGTCGGCAGCGGTTTGGTCGCAGTTTTTGCCACGCCGATGATGATTGCGGCGATTGAGAACACCGCAGCGGGCAGCGTTGCGCCCTATCTGGAAGAGGGAAAGACCACGGTCGGCACGCTGGTGAATGTCAGCCATGTTGCGGCCACGCCGGAAGGGATGGAAGTGCGCGTTGAGACCGAGTTGGTAGAAATCGCGCCGAACGGCAAGATGCTGACCTTTAAGGTGGCGGCTTATGACGAGGCGGGCCTCATTGGTGAGGGAACGCATCAGCGCGCCATCGTTGCCAAGGAGCGCTTTGAGCAAAAGGCGCAGGCCAAGAAAAACGCATAAGAAAAAGGGCGGGGAAAACCTCGCCCTTTTTTGATAGGGAGTAACATATGGAACAGAGAATCTTTCAATATGGGAAAACTGAAATCGCATATTTATCCGAGCAAGACCCGATTTTAGGAGCAGCGATTGCTCGTATCGGCCATATCGAGCGCGCAGTTATCCCCAACCTGTTTACAGCTTTGGTCAACTCGATAGCGGGACAGCAAATTTCGGGTAAAGCACTGGCAACGGTATGGGGCAGACTATGCGACAGTTTGGGAGAAATTACACCGGAAACAGTGCTGACCGCAGGGGAGAGCGGGCTGCGCGCGTGTGGAATGTCCGGTCGTAAAGCGAACTATATGCTTGCGGCGGCGCGCGCTGTACAAGATGGAACGCTGCCCATCCACAGCCTTGTGGATAAATCGGATGAAGAAGTGATAAAAACGCTGACCGCGTTGCCGGGCGTAGGCCGCTGGACTGCGGAAATGCTGCTCATCTTTTCGCTTGAGCGCCCGAATGTACTGGCGTATGACGATTTCGGCATCCGAAAGGGGATGTGCCGCCTGTACGGATTACAAGAATTGAGCCGTGCGCAATTCGAGGAGTACCACGCGAGGTACTCCCCTTATGCAACCGTAGCAGGCCTATACCTGTGGGAAATTGCAGCAGAAAAATACGACAGCTGATGTTCCAAAACGGCAGCGCATAAATAGAATAAAAGTAAATCCGGATATCTCAATATGAGAGATATCCGGATTTTTCATATTGGTACGGGTAGTGGGGGTCGAACCCACACGCCTTGCGGCACAGGAACCTAAATCCTGCACGTCTGCCAATTCCGCCATACCCGCATAGGTTAGTCAAAAGACGTAACAACAGTATACTCATTTCACCCGGTTTTGTCAATTAAAAATACGGTAAAAAAGAAATAAGCGGTGCAGCATTTTGATGCAGAAAATCTGAGTAATACGCATAAAAATTATACAATTTCCAGTACCAAAGCAAGCCGGTTTGTGCTATACTGAATTTGTATATCTGTTGCAGTATTATGAATGGGAGAAATCCATGAAACCGATTCGAATGCTATCCGTACTGCTGTCTTTGCTGGTGCTCAGCGGCTGTACGTTTCCTTCGGGCGATGACCTTCTGGCAGCGCCCAAACCGTCGACAAATTATCAAACATTGCAGGCTGAGCTGGAGAAACAGATTGCCTCCGGCATCTCCTACACCGCGCCGGTGGAGGGGGAAAACCGCTCCTCCATTCAGCTGATTGATTTGGATAACGACGGCGTAGAGGAGGCTATCTCTTTTTTCCGCGGCTCCTCCTCGGCAACCAGCAATGATTTTAAGGTATATGTTTATCGGAAACAGGACGAGCGCTATGTCTGCACCGGATCGATTGAGGGGACGGGCACATCGATTCAGTCGGTGGATTATCCGGTCATTACGCCGGACGGCCGCCGCGGCATGGTTATTACCTGGCGGCTTTCCGCAGACGGCACCGGCGCGCTGACCATGTGCAACTTTGGCACCGACTGCGCACCGGCTGTGCTGCTCGAGACTGAGTACTCTGCCATGGAGCTGACCGATATGGACGGCGATGGCGCGAAGGATCTGCTGCTGCTGACCACCGCACCAGAAGGCAAGCGCGTGGCACGGCTGTATCAGTACGACGCCGGTAGCCTGTGGATGGTCGGCGAAGCGTCCACCAGTGCGGAAACAGTTTCTGTGGAGCGAATGGGAACCGGTCATGTGCTGGGCGATAATACAGCGGTGTTTGCCGAAGAAAAGATGGCAAGCGGTGTGGGTCTTACAACCGATATCTTTGTGTTTGCCGACCAGACGCTGCTCAATCTGGCGCTCGACGGCGAGGATTCCATCACCCGCAGCACTTATCGACCGGTGTCGGTCTATGCCTCCGATGTCAACAACGACGGCGTAACCGAGCTTCCGCGCGCGGTGCTTATGGCGGGTTATACGGATGCGGCAGCGTCCGACGCGGTGTTCATGCTTGACTGGTATGCTTACAGCGTAGAAGAGCCGCCCGTTCTGGTGATGACCACTTATCAGAATATTTCGGATGCATGGAGTCTGGTGATAGACCCCGACTGGCATGACCGTATTACAGCAGCCAAAACAACCGACAGCGGCTTGAGCGCTGTGTCATTTTCAGAATATGTCGGCAGAGGCGGGCATATTCCGCTCTTTACCATCTACTGCGCCACCGGTTCTAACCGGGATTATTATGCCGGCCGCACCGATTTGCTGCAGCTTGGACAGACAACGCAGGCGGTGTATTTCGCGCGTATCGCGGACGAGAACGAGCAAAGTTCACTGCAAATCAGTGCAGAGGAGATAAAAAATCGTTTCTCGCTCGTCAAACAGGATTGGAATAACTGATGGTTTGTAATAAAAGGAGGATTATCCATGAAGCGTAAGATACTGGTATTGGAAGATGAAGAAAATATCCGCTCGTTTTTGGTGCTCAACCTCAAGCGCAGCGGTTACGAAGTGATAGAGGCGGAAACCGGTGAGCAGGCGCTGGAGAAATACCATGCCAATCAGGATATCGCAGTTGCAGTGTTGGACGTCATGCTGCCCGGCATTGACGGTTATGAGGTCTGCCGCGCGATGCGTGCGGCGGGCTACGCAGCAGGTGTTATCATGCTGACCGCCCGCACACAGGAGGCCGACAAGGTCACCGGCCTGATGAACGGCGCGGATGATTATGTCACCAAACCGTTTTCGGTCATTGAGCTGGCCGCGCGTGTGGACGCACTGTATCGCCGCGTGTCGGGTTCGCCCTTCTCGGAGGAGGATGTGATTAAGTCCGGTCCGTTCAAGCTCAACCTGCGTGCGCGCGAGGTACTCAAGAACGGCATCAAGATTGAGCTGACGCAGATTGAGTACGGCCTTTTGAAGGCATTTATGGAGAACATCGGCAAAGCGCTCTCGCGTGACGAATTGCTTGAGATGGTGTGGGGCCATCACTACGTGGGCGAGCTGAAAATTGTGGACGTGAATATCCGCCGTCTGCGCATCAAAATTGAGGATGATCCGGCCGAACCGACGCACATTGTCACTGTGCGCGGTTACGGCTATATGTGGGAAGGCTGATTTAGCCTTCCCGCGGCGTTTTGCCGCCTGAAAACCGGCATTTTGCAGAAAGGCCCCCTGTTATGAATTATCACAAACAAAAGAAAAAGCCTGAAGTGCCGCCGCAGCCGGCCGTGCCCAAGGTGCTGCACTCTCCGGGCGGCATCAAGGGACGATGGATGATGAACTCACTGTCGTTCGTGCTTGTTATCCTCGCGGTCGTGATGATCCTGATATCCGTCGGCATATCGGGCTATTATTATGCGACTGTGCGGGATAATCTGGTATCCCGCGCGACCACCGCAGCGGATACCTTCCGCAAATACTTCACCGATACGTACGACCAGTTTTATACGCAGGCGGAATCGACCGTGACGACCTTTCAGGAGCAGGATAAGCTGGAGCAGCAGTTTCTGGACTCGACCGGCCGCATTCTGCTTTCCACCTCAGGTCTGTCGGGCGGCGGCATGGCCTCGACGGAGGATGCTACGCAGGCGCTTGCGACACAAAAGGTTGCAATTTACACCGGCCGTGACCCGCTTTCGGACGAACGGGTGATGAGCGTGACCGCGCCGCTGCTGTCTGCGCGAGGCGATCTGATCGGCGGGGTGCGCTTTATCACCTCGCTGCGCATCGTCGAGCGACAGATCTGGATTATCATCGGTATTGCGCTGCTGGCCTGCTTTATTTTCCTGATGCTGGTGGTTGCGTCCAACACCTATTTTGTCAAATCAATTGTCGATCCGGTGCTCAAAATCAACACCATTGCCAAGGAAATTGCAGCCGGCCGATATGGCGTGCGATTGCAAAAAACCTATGATGATGAAATTGGCGAGTTATGCGATACAATTAACTATATGTCGGACGAAATCAGCCGTGCCGAGCGCATGAAAAACGATTTTATTTCCTCAGTGTCGCACGAACTGCGCACGCCCCTGACCGCGATTGGCGGCTGGAGCGAAACGCTGCTCGCCGGCGGCGGTGAGGACCCGGAAGAGGTCATGCAGGGCCTGACCATCATTCAGAAGGAGTCCAACCGTCTGACACGCATGGTCGAAGAGCTGCTGGACTTTGCACGCATCGAGTCCGGTCGTATGAAGCTGGAGGTTGAGCTGTTTGACCTGTCGATTGAGCTGTACGAAGCGGTTTACATGTATGAAAATCTGCTGCACAAGAGCGGAATCAAACTCAATTATGATGAGGACGTAGACGCCAACTATTATATCAACGGCGACCGTCACCGTATGAAGCAGGTATTTCTCAACATTCTGGATAACGCCGCGAAGTACGGTGGCGACGGCAAGAAAATCGATATCACCCTGCAGCGAGACGGCGGCAAGGTGGTCACAAGCGTGCGCGATTACGGTCAGGGCATTCCGGAAGCCGAGCTGCCGTTCGTCAAGGAGAAATTCTATAAAGGTTCGTCCAAGCAGCGCGGCAGCGGCATCGGCCTTGCCGTGACGGATGAAATTGTATCGCTGCACGGCGGTACGCTGGATATCGCGTCTACGCTGGGCGCAGGCACGACTGTGACCGTCACGCTGCCCGCCGCCGAGGCCGAAGAAGCGCTCGGTATTACGGGTGCAATTCCGAAAGTTCCGGATAATCCCTACACCCCCGAAGGAGATAACCCATGACAACGCAAAAGAAAACCACCATCGGCGGTCAGGCCATCATTGAGGGCATCGTCATGAAAGGCCCGAAAAAGACCTGTACGGTTGTGCGCCGCGCCAACGGTGAACTGGTGACAAAAGAAGAGGACGCGCATCAGCCGTCCGCACTGTGGAAAAAGCCGGTCTTTCGCGGCGCTTACGGCCTGTTCATGGCCATGAAGGACGGCATTCAGGCCATCAACTATTCCGCATCCTTTTTTGAGGATGAGGAGGTTGATGTACCGCCTTCCAAGTTTGAACTGTGGGTGGAAAGCAAGTTCGGCTCGGAAGGGTTGGATAAATTTATTCTCGGTATCTCAACCATCATCGGCATCGCGCTGCCGGTTGCGCTTTTCCTGCTGCTGCCCAGCTTTCTCGGCGGCTTTGTGCCGGAAAGCTGGGGGGTACTTGCCCGCAATGTGCTGGAAGGCATTGTGCGCGTCATTATCTTTTTGATTTTCATGTGGTCGGTATCGCACATGAAGGATATTCGCCGCACCTTTGAGTACCACGGCGCGGAACATAAAACGATTTTTTGCTACGAGGCGGGCGAGGAGCTGACGGTGGAGAACGTGCGCCGTCAGAAAAAGTACCATCCCCGCTGCGGCACGAGCTTTATGTTTGTGCTGATTATTATTGCGACCATTGTTTCGTCTATCGTGTTTTCCATTATTGACATCACCAATCCGTTTCTGCGTATGCTGGCGCATCTGATTCTGCTGCCGTTGGTGGTTGGCATCAGCTATGAGTTTAACCGCTATGCAGGGCGGTCGGAGAGTCTGGTATCGCGCGCATTGCGCTGGCCCGGCCTGATGATTCAGCATCTGACCGTGTTTGAGCCGGATGACTCCATGATTGAGGTTGCCATCACCGGCATGAAAGCGGTGATTCCGGATGACGGGTCGGATAACTGGTAAAGATGCGTTACCCAAACGATAGAAACGATGCGGCTGTGCGCCGCAGGCACACAAGAGGGGAGACACCAAAGGTTTCTCCCCTCTTGTGAATCACCCCTTTTTTCTCAAGGGCGCGCTGCGCGCAAAGCAGAATTCCTATTTTCGGCTGGCCCCCCATTTCGCAGGATCAGAACAACCTGCACGGTTGCCACCCCAGAGGGGAGGGGTGCAATTTTATCCTGCGCGTCATTTCACAAAAAGAGGTGAATCTGATTGACCAAAACGATAAACGATGTCTATATGGAGTTGTTTCATCGTCTCAAAGAGGCGGATGACCCGCAGCCGTCGCTGTCTGCGCGCGAGTTGACCGCTTATGCCTGTAAGGCTGACAAGAATAAAACGGGCGAATGGGGACACCTTTACCTGGATGATGCGACAGTGGATTACGCGCATTTACTGTGTGATAAGTGTCTGGACGGCGAACCGCTGGCCTATATCCTCGGCGAATGGGATTTTTACGGTCTGACCTTTCTGGTGGATAAAAACGTCCTCATTCCGCGCGCGGATACAGAGCCGCTGTGCGAGATGGTGATCGAGCAGGCAAAGAAAAAAGTTTCGCCCCGCATTCTCGATCTATGCTGCGGTTCGGGCTGCATCGGCATCGCCGCTGCGCACACGGTAAAGGATGCGCATGTTGCGGCTGTGGATAATTCCGAAGGCGCGCTGCGCATTACGCGGGAAAACGCGCGGCGGCTGGGAGTACAAAACAGATTTATCGCGCTCAATGCAGATGTGCGGTTCCGTCCACCGGTCAACATGGGACAATATGATATTATCGTGTCCAACCCGCCCTATGTGACCCGTGCGGAAATGCGTGAGCTGGACAGAAGCGTATATCACTACGAGCCGCACGAGGCATTATACGGCGGTGTGGACGGTCTGGATTTTTATCGATCGATCTGTTCCAAATGGGGTTCGCTGCTGGTCCCCGGCGGCATAATCCTGTTTGAGTGCGGCTGGCAGCAGGCGACTGACGTTGCGGCCATTCTGGAGGAAAACCATTTTGCCGGCATCGGCATCACGGAGGATTTGGCTGGTGTGCCGCGCATTGTCTATGGCTACAATACGGAAATCAATGATCCATTGGAATAAACGAATGCTATGCCCATCCTATTGGTGGGCATTTTTTCTGCAAAAATAAAACGAACAAATATTCGATTTTTCTTGCTTTTGTTTTTTGGCACTGCTATAATAAGAGCAGGAATTTTTGAAACGTGCAGGAGGCTTTTCATGGCTACCAAGAAACAGTTGGAACCGGTCGCGCCAGCGGCCGATAAAAAGAAGGCGCTGGAGGCCGCGCTCGGGCAGATCGAAAAGCAGTTCGGCAAAGGCTCGGTTATGCGCCTGGGTGAAAACGCCGGTATGAATATTGACCATATCCCGACCGGCTCAATCGGACTGGATCTCGCGCTGGGTATCGGCGGCCTGCCGCGCGGCCGTATTGTGGAGATTTACGGGCCGGAATCCTCCGGTAAAACCACGGTTGCACTGCATTGCGTGGCTGAGGCACAGAAGATGGGCGGTACCGCCGCGTTTATCGACGCGGAGCATGCGCTCGACCCGGTCTATGCACAGGCGTTGGGCGTGGATATTGACAGTCTGCTGGTTTCTCAGCCGGATACCGGTGAGCAGGGTCTGGACATTGCGGAAGCGCTCGTGCGTTCGGGCGCAATTGATATTGTGGTCATCGACTCGGTTGCCGCGCTCACCCCGCGCGCCGAAATTGAGGGCGAAATGGGCGACTCGTTTGTCGGCCTGCACGCCCGCATGATGAGTCAGGCGATGCGCAAGCTGGCCGGTTCGATTTCCAAGTCCAACTGCGTTGCTATTTTTATCAACCAGCTGCGTGAAAAGGTCGGCGTAATTTACGGCAGTCCGGAAGTTACAACCGGCGGCCGCGCGCTCAAGTTCTATGCATCCGTGCGTCTGGATGTGCGCCGCATGGAGCACCTGAAGAACGGCACCGAGATGATTGGCAGCCATACGCGCGTTAAGGTGGTTAAAAACAAGGTCGCGCCCCCGTTCAAGGAGGCCGAGTTTGACATTATGTATGGCGAGGGTATTTCGCGTACCAGTGAACTGGTCGATTTGGGTGTCAAATATGGCATCGTTAACAAGTCGGGCGCATGGTTCTCGATGGGCGAAACCCGTCTGGGTCAGGGCCGCGACGCAGCCAAGCAGTATTTTAAGGATCATCCGGATATTGCGGACGATGTGCAGAAGCAGATCATGGAAAAAGTGGAGGAGGAGCGCCGCAGTGCGCATCAGGCAATGACAGCTAAGCCGGGTACGCCGGTCGCCGCACCGGCAGCCAAGCCCGCAGCATCCAAAGCCAGCTCGTCCAAGGCGGTTTCGATCGACGCGGATGATTTTGACGACCTCGACGAAGAATGAGTGAGGATAAGTACCGCGCGGCGCTGGATGCCGCTGCCAAGCAGCTGTCCTACCGCGCGCTGAGCGCCAAAGGCTTGCGCGATAAGCTGCTGGACAAGGGCCACGACGAAGAAGCCGCAGACTATGCGCTCGCGTGGCTGACCGAGCGGCATTTGCTGGATGATACGGCCTATGCGGAAAGCGTCGTGCGCAGCTGTGCCCGCAAGGGATATGGTGAAATGCGCATCCGGCAGGAGCTGACGCGCCGCGGGGTCGAACGCGAGACGGCGGAAAACGCGCTCGCAGGCTTTTCGCCCGACCGCGCGCAGTTGGTTGCGTTGCTGGATAAGCGCCTGCGCGGCGACGTGTCCGACCGCAAGGAGATTGACAAAGCAGTTGCTTTTTTGCAGCGGCGCGGCTTTTCGTGGCAGGACATCCGCGACGCCCTCGCGGAATACGGTCAGAGCATTCCGGATACGTTTGAATAAAAAGAAGCGTGCAAAGCACGCTTCTTTTGTATTTTTCGGAAAAACCGCCGATTTTACCGCGCTTTGCTTGCATACGTCATGCAGTTGGGGTATCATAATAGAGTATTGAAATTCACATTGGAAAGGAAGTATTTCCATGGAAACCATGCAGATTCCCGCCCGCGCGGACGTGGCCGCGCAGGACAAATGGGCGATTCACGATTTGTTTGCAACCGATGATGATTGGCGTGCGGCGCTTGCTGCGGCCAAGGAATTTATTCCCCGTGTCAGTGCGTTCTGCGGCCGACTGGGTGAGAGCGCCGAGACGCTGCTGGATTATCTGCGGCTGGACGATGAAATCAGTCTTGCGTTCGATGCGCTGGTGCATTATGCGCAGCGCAAAAGCGATGAGGACACCCGCGTTGCGGCCTATCAAGAGATGGTCAGCCAGGTGACGCGGCTGGCAGTTGAATTGCAGTCGGCGGCGGCGTTCCAGACGCCCGAGCTGCTCGCCATTCCGGACGAGACGCTCGAGGGCTTCTACCAAACCGCTCCGGAGCTGGAGCTGTACCGCAAGAATATTGACCGCGTGCGCCGCCGCAAGGAGCATGTGCTGTCGGATAAGGAAGAGGCGCTGCTCGCCGCCGCGGGCGAAATGGCCGCCGCGCCTGACGATGTATTCTCCATGCTGAACGATGCCGACCTCAAGTTTCCGGATGCTGTGGATAAGGACGGAAAGAAGCATCCTGTCACGCACGGCACCTATATCCCGCTGATGCAGTCCTATGACCGCATGCTGCGCAAATCGGCGTTTGACTCGCTTTACTCGGTTTATGGTCAGTTCCGCAACACGGCAGCCGCCATTCTGTCCGCGCAGATGAAGCAGCTGCTGTTCTTCTCGAACGCCCGCAAATACCCCTCAACGCTTGCTGCCGCGCTGGACGGCACCGAGGTCGACCCGCAGATTTACCATAACCTCATCGACGCAGTGCATCGTTCGTTTGCGCCGATGTACCGCTATGTTGCACTGCGCCGTCGTGCGCTCGGCGTGGACGCACTGCACATGTACGACCTGTATGTGCCGGTGGTCGAGGGCGTGGAGATGAAATTCACCTTTGAGCAGGCAAAGGAAATTGCGCTCAAAGCGCTTGCGCCGCTCGGCGAGGACTATCTGAACCTGCTGCGCGAGGGTTTCAGTAATGGCTGGATTGACGTATACGAAAATGAAGGCAAGCGCTCGGGCGCGTATTCCGCGGGTGCGCGCGTGCATCCCTATGTGCTTTTGAACTTCAAGGGTACGCTCGACGACGTGTTCACACTGGTGCATGAGATGGGTCACGCGATTCACTCCTATCTGTCTAACAAGCATCAGCCGACCGCTTATCAGGATTATGTGATTTTCGTCGCCGAGGTCGCCTCGACCTGCAACGAAGCGCTGCTGATGGAGTATCTGCTGTCGGTCACCGAAGATAAAAAGCAGCGCGCCTATCTTATCAACCATTTCCTCGAGCAGTTCCGCGGCACGCTGTACCGTCAGACCATGTTCGCGGAGTTTGAGCTGCGCGTCAACGAAATGACGCAGCGCGGTGAAGGAACGACGGCCGAGGCGTTGTGCGCGCTGTACAAGGATTTGAATGTGCAGTATTTCGGGCCGGACATGGTGGTCGATGACGAGATTGCGCTCGAGTGGGCGCGCATTCCGCACTTTTACTATGATTACTATGTCTACCAGTACGCCACGGGCTACGCCGCGGCGATTGCGCTGTCGCGCCGCATTCTGCGCGAGGGCGAAAGCGCGGTGCGCGACTATCTGGGATTCCTGTCGGGCGGCTGCTCGGCCGACCCGATTACACTCCTGCGCGGCGCGGGCGTCGATATGGCAAGCCCCGCCCCGATTGAGGACGCAACCAAACTGTTTGATACGCTTATCGGCGAGATGGAAGTGCTTCTCGCGTGACAAATATACAAATATCCTGTATAATAAGGTGAATTATCAGAGAGGAGAGATTCAATGCCGAAAATCGGATTGGTCTCGCTCGGCTGCGCCAAAAATCTGGTGGACAGCGAGCATATGCTGGCCCTGCTGCGCGCAGCGGGCTGGGAAATTACCGAGGATATGGCTGAGGCCGACGTGGGTGTGGTCAACACCTGCGGTTTTATCGAAGCGGCCAAGAGCGAGGCCATCGAGACGATTCTCGAAACCGCGCAGTATAAGCAGACCGGCAACATGAAAGGTCTGGTTGTCACGGGCTGTCTGGTGCAGCGCTATGCGCAGGAAATGCAGAAGGAGCTGCCGGAAATTGACGCCATCTGTGGTACAGGCAGCTATGAAAACATTGTGGACGCGGCAAATGCTGCGCTCGGCGGCCAAAAGGCCGCGTACATGGCGGATATGGCGTCGGCGGCGCTTGAGGGCGATCGCAGCCGTCTGACCCCATCCTATACCGCTTACTTCAAGATTGCGGAAGGCTGCTCCAATCGCTGTGGCTACTGCATCATCCCCAAGCTGCGCGGGCCGTATCGTTCGCGTGAAATGGGGGCTTTGCTGGAAGAAGCACGGGAATTGTCGGATGCCGGGGTGAAGGAGCTTATTGTTATTGCCCAGGACATCACCAAGTATGGTATGGACCTGCCCGAGCATAAGCGTTTGCTGCCCGAACTGCTGCGGCAGCTTTGTGAGCTGAATTTCACTTGGATACGTCTGCATTACCTGTACCCCGACCAGATTACCGACGAGCTGATTGACGTGATTGCGTCCGAGCCGAAAATCGTCAACTATCTGGACATCCCACTGCAGCATGTAGCAAAGCGCATTCTGCGCGCAATGCACCGTCCGGGCGACGGCGAAGAGTTCGCCGCGCTTATTAAAAAGCTGCGTGCGCGTATTCCGGGTCTGGTGCTGCGCACCAGCCTGATTGTCGGCCTGCCGGGAGAAACCGAGGAAGAGTTTGCCGAGCTGTGCAGCTTTTTGCAGGAGACGCAGATTGAGCGCGTCGGCGTGTTTGAGTTTTCGCCCGAAGAGGGAACGGAAGCCGCCGAGCTGCCCGACCAGATTGACGCAGAGACCAAGGCCAACCGCCGCCTGATTGTGGAGGAATTGCAGTCGGGTGTGCTCGACGACTACAACACCGCGCGTCACGGTGAAGTGATGGACGTTTTGTGCGAGGGCTGGGATGACGAGCAGCAGCTCTGGTACGGCCGCACCTATGCCGACTCGGTTGAGGTCGACGGGCATGTGTATTTTGAAAGCGACGACGCGCCCGAAGCGGGCATGTTTGTTCCGGTGCGCATCACCGAAAGCCTTGGGCCTGACCTGCTCGGTGTCCGGCAGAAGGGGGAATAAAAATGACAACAGCCAATAAAATTACGCTCACGCGCATCGCGATGATTCCGTTTTTCCTGTATTTCGCGTCGCAGCCGATGTTTATCTATGATGAAGTGACAACCTCACAGACCTATGTGCCGACCTTTATATTCCCGACGGCGACGGTGGTGGCGCTGGTTCTGTTCTGCGTGGCGAGTTTTACGGATTTTCTGGACGGCTATGTCGCCCGCAAGTATAATCAGGTGACCGACTTCGGCAAGTTTGTCGACCCGCTGGCAGACAAGCTGCTCGTATCCTCGGCGCTCATCCTGTTCGCCGAGCAGGGCGCAATCGCGGGCTGGATGGTGTGCGTTATCCTTGCACGCGAACTGATTATTACCTCGCTGCGCGTGGTCGCGGCGAACAAGGGCCGCGTGCTTGCCGCAACGTGGACGGGCAAGGTCAAAACCTGCGTCCAGATCGGCGGTGTTATTCTAATTTACCTGTATTACATCGCGCTTCCCAGCATTGGGTTGCGTAACCCCATTTGGCTTATGCCGCCGCAGTATACACAGCAGATACCCGAATCCATGCAGACCATTAGTCTGATTGCCGTTATCGGCTGGGTGGTTACGTTGGTGACAATTTACTCCGGCTGGGACTACCTGCGCAAGAATTGGGATATCATCAAGGATGGCGCAGTCAAGCAAAAGTAATGTAAGAAAAAGGACAGGCTTGCCTGTCCTTTTTTTGTTCCCTTTTGCGCAAAATTCCTGTACAATAGAAGCAGTAATGACTGAAAGGGGAAAGAGGTATGTCGATTCAGGAAATCTGCCGGGTCGTGGAATGTGCGCGGCTGGGCGAAGGCTTATATTCCATCACCATGCACGCGTCCGCCATCTGTGAACAGACGCAGGTAGGCCAGTTTGTGCATATCGCGTGCGGCGAGGGCAATCTGCTGCGCCGTCCGATTTCGATTTGCGACTGGCAGGATGGCAATTTGCGCATCGTGTTTCAGGTCAAGGGTGAGGGCACCAAGTGGCTCGCCGCCCGTAAAGCGGGGGACGAGCTGGACGTGCTTGGGCCGCTCGGCCATGGGTTCGACACCGCTGCACTCGGCGCAAAGCCCATCTTCATCGGTGGCGGCATTGGCGTGCCGCCTATGCTCGCATGCGTGAAAAAAGCGGCGGGAGAAGGTGCGCAGCCGCGCGCAGTTCTCGGCTTCCGGAACAAGGACGCGGTGATTCTCGAGGACGATTTTAAGGCCGTCTGCGAAGCGTTTGTCACGACCGATGACGGCTCGTATGCGCGGCATGGCTTTGTCACCGACGTACTGAAGGAGCTGGTGGGGGATGCGACCGGTGTGGCCGCCTGCGGCCCCAAGCCGATGCTCAAAGCCATCGCCGCCATCGCGGACGAGGCGGGCCTGCCCTGTCAGGTCTCGATGGAGGAGCGCATGGGTTGCGGCATCGGCGCGTGTCTGGTGTGCGCGTGTGCGCTCAAGGCGGAGAACGGTGAAACCCGATACGGTCACGTCTGCAAGGACGGGCCGGTGTTTGACGCAAAGGAGGTCGAGTGGTAATGGCGGATTTGAGAGTCAATTTCTGCGGCGTAGAGCTGAAAAACCCCATCACGACCGCGTCCGGCACGTTCGGCTTCGGTCACGAGTACGGCGAGTTTTTTGATTTGTCCTTGCTTGGCGGCGTGGGCGTCAAGGGTCTGACGCCGACCGAGCGCCTCGGCAACCCCGCGCCCCGCATCGCGGAAACTCCGGCGGGCATTTTGAACTGCGTGGGCCTGCAAAATCCGGGCATCGACCGCTTCATTGAGGAACAAATCCCGTTTTTGCGACAGTACGACACCGCAATTATTGCGAATGTGTCGGGCAACACGGTCGAAGAATACGAGGGCATGGTCGAGAAGATTTCGGATGCGGACGTGGACCTCATCGAAATGAATATCTCCTGCCCGAACGTGAAGTGCGGCGGCATGGCGTTCGGCACGCGGCCGGATATGGTCGAGGAAGTTGTGTCGGCGGCCAAGAAAAAGGCAAAAAAGCCGCTGATTGTCAAGCTCAGCCCCAACGTGACCGATATCACCGAGATTGCGCGCGCGGCCGAAGCCGCAGGTGCGGACGCGCTGAGCCTTATCAACACGCTGCTGGGTATGCGCATCAATATTGAGACGCGCAAGCCGATTCTGTCCAATATCATGGGCGGACTGTCCGGCCCGGCGGTGTTCCCGGTTGCGGTGCGCATGGTCTATCAGGTGCGCAAGGCGGTTTCCGTGCCGATTCTCGGTATGGGCGGCATCCGCACGGGCAAGGATATCGTGGAAATGCTGCTCGCGGGCGCGGATGCAATTGCAATGGGTACGGTTATGTTCGCCGACCCAATGGCACCCGTCAAAGCGCTGCGCAAGTTGGAAGAATGGATGGACGCGCACGGCGTGAAGTCGGTTTCCGAGCTGTCCGGCGCGGTGGAGGTCTAAAGCATGACCACGGTTTACCTCATCCGTCACGCCGAGGCTGAGGGCAACGTCTATCGCCGCTGCCACGGGCAGTACGACAGTCTGCTCACGCCCCGCGCGTATCAGCAGCTGCCGTATCTGGCGAAGCGGTTTGAGAAAGTACCGCTCGACGCGGTCTATGCGTCCGACCTGTTCCGCGCGCGCACGACTGCCAAAGCGGTCGCCGCGCCGCATCACTTGAATGTGGAAATCCGTCCGGTGCTGCGCGAAATCGATATGGGCGACTGGGAGGATATCCCGTGGGCCGAGCTGCCGCGCATCTGGCCGGAAGAATATGCAGTCTGGCGCGCGCGCCCGTGGGACGCGGTGCCGCCGCACGGCGAGAGCGTCATGCAGGCCGGCCGGCGCATGCTGGATGGCGTGCGTCGACTGGTGGCCGAAAATGACGGCAAATCCTTTGCGGTTGTGACGCATGGCTCGGCGATTCGCGGCGCGCTCACGATTGCGCACGGCTTCGCGCCCGAGCAGATGGGAGAAATCGGCTGGGGCGACAACACCTGCGTTGCAAAATTCGAGTTTGATGGGGAAGGGAATATTGACGTGGTGTATGAAAATGATGCTTCCCATCTGCCGCAGGAGCTGTCCACCTTTGCCTCCATCGGCTGGACGGATAACAAGGGCGTGCCGAGCACGCCGCAAATTTGGTTTCGCCGTGCCGACCCGATGGATGAAGGGGACGCGGCAAAAATCGTCGCGTTCATGCGTGAGCTGCATCAAAACGCCTACGGCACGGACGCGGGGCTGGACCCCGCCGTCTTGCTTGCAGATGTGACGCGCGCGCAGCGCGTGTCGCCGCGCTCGTGCTGCTTCGGCTGTCTGGAGGACGGCACGCCCGTGTCGCTTGTCTACCTCAAAACGTGGTATGATGACGAGCCGGACGTGGGACTGGTCGGCGGCTTCTGCATCGACAAAGCATATCGCGGCTGCGGCCTGAGCGGGCAGATTCTCGGGCAGGCCATCAGCGTGTACCGCGCGCTCGGCAAGGATTACTTATGTGCGCATGTTGCGTCGGAGAACGCGCGCGCACAGGGCTTTTATCATAAATTCGCGTTTGAGCAGCGCGGCGAATATCGGGACGAAAACGGATTGCATTATTGCATGTTCAAGCGGATTTGCATTGATTGACGCATTTTGGAAGGGCATTCTACCGCTGGTAGAGCGCCCTTCTTCCGTCTGTCGGTTGCCGCGCGGGGCGCATTCTGCTATGCTGAAAGCAGGAAAAGGGAGGTGGAGCATATGGATGCAAGGAATACAGGGGCACTCATCGCCGCGCGCCGCAAGGCGCTGGGGATGACCCAGAAGCAGCTGGCGGAACGGCTGCTGATTTCGGATAAGGCGGTCAGTAAATGGGAGAACGGCGCGAGCTATCCGGAGGTGACGCTGCTGCCGCCGCTGGTGCAGATTTTGGGGCTGACGGTCGACGAACTGCTGGCGGGAGAAGTACACGGGGAGCAGAAGCAGGAGTCAGAACAAACAGATGCAGCCGACACGCCGGAGGACGGCGGCAGCCCGCAGGAAAAACCCGGCGCGCCGCCGCTCGAGGACTTTCTCACGCCGCAGCAGTACCTTGCCGACCGACAGGGCAGCACGGATGATAAAATGCTGCTCGCGGCGGTGGTGTGCATCCTCGCGGCGATGTACTGCGGCAGCCTGTTCGGGCAGGCGGCAGTGCTGCGCAATCTGGTGATTGTGCTAATCGTCTATGTGGCGTTTCGCGTGTGGCACAGCAAACAGTGCGACCGCTTTGCCGCGCTCGGCATGGATACAGCCGTCAGTTGCCGTCGTGTGCGCATGGCTGACCGGCTGTTCGGCATCGTGTGGGTGTTTGAATTGCTGGTGTGGTGGCTGGTCAAACGGCTCAGCTGGCTGTTACTTGACTATGAGGCTGCCAAAATCGGTCGCTATTATATTGTATTCAGTGCAGGGGATGTAAACATCAACAGCCATCAACCTTGGCTGCTGTTCTACGCGATGGCATCCGTGCCGCTGTTCTTCGCATTGGTCGGAGTATTCTCGTTAGCCTACCGGCGTATGAAGTCGGAAACGCGCTTCCGTCCGCTTGCGGTGGCGCTGCCGCTGCTGCCCTACCTGATTGGTGCGGGCGTAATTGGCTGGAATCGCGCACAGACTGCACTCTCACAAATGCCTCAATTTGGAGAACCGCAGCCGACCATCGTCGAGGGAGAGGCAATGGGGCGGGCAATCGATGCGGCAGGGCGAAGCACCTTGCTCGGTGTCATCCTTGCAATAGTGGTTCTGGCCGCAGCGGTGCTGGTGCTGTGGCGTGTGACGCACGGCCGTGTGCCGTTCGTCAGTGCAGTCATGCTGGCGGTGTATGCGGTTATTTGGCTGCCGACCAATGCACTATGGCTGGATATCGGCTACGAGGAATTTGCGCTGCAACCGTACGCGGTAGAAGATATCACCATCCAGCTGGGCGGGCTGATTACGCTGCTGGCATTGACGGCGCTCTGTGCAGGCATTGCGCTGTTTGCGGGCAGTATGCGGCGGAAAAGAACATAAATAAACAGAAAAAAGGCTTGGAACCAGAGTTCCAAGCCTCAGTCTGTCGAGAAACCCGGCCTATGCGTCAGGCATAAGCCGGGTTTCTGGCGTATAAAGGCCAAAAAAGTACAAACATGAATGGAGAAGACTTCTCCTTCCACAAC
>NZ_JBQKJR010000025.1:0-44178 GCF_052117165.1 Agathobaculum sp. LCP25S3_E8 | reverse complement strand
CTTCCTTAAATTCTTTGCTGTAACGTTTCATTGCGATCCCCTCCGTCTCTGTTCGTTCAGTTTAACAGATTTTTGGGGAATTTGCGACTGCACTTACAGGGTACTACTCCACAGTAAGGTTTTTGTAAAATCGCTGGCAAACAGCATCCCCACCACCTTTGAGTGCAAGGGCCAGGTCGTGTAAATCCATCCCTTCGCCCAATACCAGTGCATTACACACGACATCAAAACTGGCCTGCGGGAGTGTCAGAAAGGCATCAAACTCCAAAATCAGGGACTGTTCTCGTTTTTGAGGTTTTGCCATCCTGATATAAAATTGCTCTATTTCACTGTGATAGAATGGAAGGAAGTCCATACCAAACCACCCTTGCAGTTGTGCAATCAATTCCTTGGAAGAAATCCCCTCACAAAGTGCAGGCAGTCCACATACAATCAGAAGATTTTTCAAAAAGTCTTTTCCGTAATAATCACCTGAAATCAGGCTGGCATACAGTATACTTTCCAGGTGTTCTGTATGGGCTGTTGCGGTGTGCATTGCAGCACTCAGGAACGAGTCATCCACCACATCTGCAAACTCACTCATAGCCATCACCCCCTCTTTACGGACGAGTTGGTTGAGTGTCCATAACTGTTTGACGGTTTCCATACACTCCAGCTTCGCTTCCTGACTGCATAACAGCCGTGATGATAAATACCCTGCATCCAGTGTAATTTGCATAACCATAACGCTCCTTTTTTCACTAACGAATGTGTTTGACTGTATCGTAGCATATATACAATCAACAATAAAGACAACAGTATGTCGTTTTAATATTCATAAGCACCCCAGACTATTTGCATCGCAGAAGTCGTGCAAATTACCATGACAAACTATTGTCGTTATTCCAGATATTCGGATGCTATACTGACTATAGCCAACCATCAGTGAACCGTATGAGTAACGGAAAGGAGTTTTTTATGGATTACAACGATAAAATCAGAAACGAGGCTATGTGCCGATTGGAGCTTTTACACGGTCAGGGACTTGATCCAGCCGTTGTGGAAGGCTACAAAACCGGAAAACGATACTTTGCTCGCAAAGTGGCAGACAACGCAGTACTGCATTACGAAATCAGTCAGGAGGCAAAGGTAAGCCGTGCCGTTGAGAAAATCGAAGCGGAATACCACGCTCATGTCTACTACGCTGTCTGCAATGAAACAGTTTGGGGACTGCTTGTAACCATGTTGGCTGTAGATATGGACTATCCAGAGGAGTGGGAGGACGAAAGAGCACAAATGGGCGAACAGTGGGCTACCGGTTACGCCTATGATGTCAGCCACGATTTTTCCGAGGTCGGCAGTATGCCCTATCAGATTTTGGATCACGCTCTGATTCGCAAAGGGTAATCAAGGCGGGATGGCTTCATCCCACCTTTTGCTTTTATCGTGTAATGCGGAGTTCTGAGCTTGTCATAGGCTGCACTTTCAGAGGAGGTATTCTTTTTATGTGCTGCAATCATCAAATTTCTTTAGGGAACGAGCGGGCTGTTTCCCATGTTCCTCAATTTGACCAGCTGGCAGGATTTTCAAAACCATATGCCGCAATACTGTTTTCTCAAATCCAAGATGAAACACTGGCTTTGGCGTTAACAGGGGCAAGCTCAGCTGTAAAAGAACGCATTTTACAGCTGGTGACACCGGAGCGAGTACAGACACTCCAAGCGATGTGCAGCCAATTTTCCGGTTCTGCTAACACAAAGGATATAGAGATGGCACAAAGAACCATTTTGCAGCAGCGCAAACAGGTGCTTATAGAACGGGGATGGATTACGCCAGTATAGGATGGTATCATGTCCGGACATACGAAAGGAAGGTCTGATCAATGCAGATATTTATCTATGAAAAAAGTATGCGGGATCGGTATCGAGGCTGTCTCGTAGGAGGGGCTGCTGGGGATGCGCTTGGCTATACGGTGGAATTTCTGACGTTGGAGGAAATCCGGGCACGCTATGGCGCAGATGGTATTCGAGATTATGAATGTACAGATGGGATGGCATTGATTTCCGACGACACCCAAATGACACTGTTCACTGCCGAGGGTTTACTGCGTACATGCCAGCAGAGTGACCCTATTTTATCCTGCCCATCGTGTATTTCCGCCAGTTATCAGGACTGGTTGATTACCCAAACGAAACCATTTTCACCAAATAAGATTCACACATCTCAGCTTCTTTCTTTGCCGGAACTGTACCAAAGACGGGCACCGGGTAACACCTGCCTGGATGCCCTTGAATCCGGGCGGGTTGGTTCTATTACTAACGCCATCAATCAAAGCAAGGGTTGTGGCGGAGTGATGCGTGTGGCACCCATTGGTCTTTTCTTTGCCAAGCCTGATACAGCCGGAACACTGGCTGCAACTGTTGCCGCACAAACGCATGGTCATGTTCTGGGGTATCTTCCGGCGGGAATTTTAGCCTGGTGCATTTCGAGGCTATCTCATGGCGAAAAAACAGAGCTGGTCGAGACAATTCGTAGTGGACTGGTGTGGGCAAAAAAGAAATTTTCCTTTGCGCCACAAGAATATGCAGTGTTGGAGGAACTGGTAGAGCGGGCAATTTTGCTTGCAAACGAAAAAATTGACGATACAATCGCCATAGCTTCTTTGGGTGAGGGTTGGGTGGCAGAAGAAACGCTGGCCATTGCGGTCTACTGCGCCATCCGCTATCGGTACAACTTCGGAAAAGCACTCTGTGCAGCGGTCAACCACAACGGAGATAGCGATTCCACCGGTGCAGTGACAGGAAATTTGCTGGGAGCCTCCCTTGGACTGAAGCAGTTGCCCAATCAGTACCTGCAATCATTGGAGTTAAAAGAAACCATTCTGGAGTTTGCTGACCAACTCTATCGCAATACGCAGCTGGAGAAATCACCTGGTAAAAATAGTAATTTGTAAGTACACACCGATCCCATCAAGAAATCACAACCGTATTGTCGTTTACAAATGAAACTTTTTTTGGAGAAAGCAGAGATTGGATGATTTCCTTTGCAAATTTCTTGCTTACCGTTGTATCCCATTCCGCCAGTCGCACAATCTCTGCGATGTTGGCTTCAAAATCAAACGAAATCTCGCCCCACTCGCCGTCGTTGTCCACCTGATACAGGTAGACAGCGGCGGCGATTTTCTTTTTGCGTTTGGTGTGGGATTTGCGCTTCAGCCGGATCATGTGAAGTACCCTGGCTTCTGTCAGTAAACAGGCCAAATGCTCCACAGCTTTGCGGTAGGCCCGTTCTGCGCCGCTGGCTGTGCTGCCCTCAAAGAGGATTGCCAGTTCTTCAAAGGTCAACCGGGTGCTGAGTGGGCTGACCCGTCCACAGGTCATACAGATGGCATTTCGCTTTTCCAAAAGGGTCTGCTCCCGGTAATTCAGCTTTTCAAACGCTCCTCGGATGGCTTCAGCCTGAATGCCGTTCCAGAGAATCCCCGCATAATCCCAGTGGTCATCCCGGCTGACATCCTCGCCGGTTTCTTCGCTATCCTCATCCTGTACGGTCTGATAAAATGGAACACGGCTTCGGTTTAGCTTGGCCAATGCCAAAAATTTTGCTGCGGTTTCCTCGGTGTAACTATTTTTCTGGGCATATTTCTGGATTGCCTCCTGCTTAGACTGACCGGATTGATTATAGAGCCAAGCAATCCCACGAACAGCCTTGTACTCATCCACATTTTCAAAGGAACCGGCCTCCTCCTGCATCCGGCAGGTCAAAAGAGCGTTCCCGATAAAATGATGGGCATAGGTCAGAAAATCCGCCCCTTGTGCGGGATCGTATCCCCGGAGACAATCCAGCATGGCAAGCACACAGCCCATTTTGTAGTACAAAAAGCGTTCCGGGTCATAGCGATCCAGCCCCTCCCGCAGCAGGAAACGGCGAACACGGCCATTAAGCCGATTTTCATAGCAGTGCAGGAAAAAGGAAAACCAGCGCAAATTATGGCGCTGTACAGCCTCAAGGATGTAGTCGTTTAGGTTTCCCAAGATAGGCGGTTCGGGGTCAAGCTGAAAGATGCGTTCCACTTCCCGCATGGTCACGCCCCTGGGTTCCGTCAGAAAGCTGTATTTGGCACAGTAAGAAGACAGATCCCATGTCCACGCTGTATCCATTTTCCCTCACCGCCTTTCTGATATTTTGCTACTTATTTCTTTTTTACTGCTTCTAAAAGTGCATCCTGGGTCATTTCCTGCTCATAGACAGTGCTGGCATAACGCTGATCTGAAAGCGCACGGAGCATCTTATCTTTTGCCAGCTTTTTCATAGCTGCTGCCGTTCCTTCATCCAGCTTTCCACGACGGGTGCTTTGCAGGATGGTGTTCATCCGGCGGGTATAAATGGCCTTGATGGGGTGATCGTCTGCAAGCTCCCGCTGCTCCCGGCCTCTCAGATTGCCGATTTGTCGGCACGTCCGTCCCCGCTGGTCGCCGGGAGCCTGACCGCCGCAGTATTTGGTATGCCGTGCATCAATGGTGAGAAACCATCTGCCGCAGATGGGACATTTCTTGGGTGCATGGCCCACACAAAGCCCCTCAAACAGATCGGAACGGAACATCCCCACAAAGGAGACATAGTGCATCCGCTTGACCAGCTGAGGCTCCGTCTTTCCGGGTCGAGTAGCGGCTACATACTGCACCGAAGCATTGGTCAGGGTCATCCAAGCCGGGTTATCCAGCGACAGAGTTGGCTCACTTTTGAAGAACTGCCCGAACATTGCCGCATAACCGTCCGAGGTACGGTCATAGCCGGGTTCATTCAACCGCTCTGTAAATTTCGTCAGAGCCTCCTTGTATTGCCCCAGAGAATAACTCAAATGCCCCAGCACCTGCGCTATTCGGACGAGCATTGTTGCCTTGCTGTGCTGACCAGTCAAAGCACAAATCAGCTGCTCCTGCTGGGTAAGCTGCAAATAGGCTTTGGCGTCCTCCATATATTCCTCGGAAAAGATGGCTGCAAGTTTTTGCTCAAAATAGCTTCGATTCAGGCGGGAGAACGGTGGTGTGGCCTGCAAAAAGGAGATGATCTCGCCGGTGGCCTGCTGCACCTGTGGCAGCAGCTCCATATCCAAAGAACCGGTGTTCATCCCCTGAAGCAGCTGGTTCAGCACATTGCAGGGAGTATCCAGCTTCTCAATGGTGCTGTCTGGAATGTTCAGCACCTCGCAGCCAATGGTTCCCGTGGGCATGGTGCTTCCCTCATAGGTCACGGTGTCCTGCCAGAAATCCAGCGACAAAACTGCATGGTTGATGATCTGATCCATCTTCTCCCTCCTGTCATGTTTTTTTATTTTCATAATAGCACACAATTAAATTTTTGTCATGTTTTTTGAAAACGGCTTGTCATGTCATTAGCCTGTTTTTTTCGATTTTCCCCATAACCTATACAGAGGGGTGAGAAAACTGCCCCATCAAAAAGGAAATGGAGGGAATCTATATGAATTTGTTTGAAGTGGTGAAAGCCAGTATCAACACACAGGAAGCAGCGCAGACATATGGAATCGATGTCAACCACCATGGCATGGCACTGTGTCCGTTCCATAATGACCGTCATCCGAGCCTGTATGTATCGGATGACCACTACCACTGTTTCGCCTGTGGGGAGCATGGGGATGTGATCGACCTGACCGCCAAGCTGTTTGACCTTCGGCTGTATGATGCGGCCCGAAAACTGGCGTCGGACTTTCACCTTGCGCCGGACAAGCCCTTGCCGGAAGCCATTCGTCGGAAAAAGGAACACAAAACCAGAGCACAGCAGCTTCGTGAGAACGAGCGGCTGTGCTTTTCTGTTTTGAACGAGTATCGGCGGCTGCTCCTGGATTGGAAAAAACGGTATGCACCGCAAGCGCCGGAAGATGTGCCGGACGAGCGGTTTGTGGAAGCCTGCCACCGTCTGCCATGGGCAGAGTATCAGCTGGACATCCTTTTGCAAGGCGATTCCTATGAACGAGGCGAAGTCGTGAGCGAACTAACGGCAGACGGATACATCCGCAAATTACAGGCCCGCCTGAGAAAGGAGCGATACCATGAACAACCCTGTTTGGATTGATGAGAAAGGGAAAATCATCGAGCCGGAATATTGCCGGGATTTCCTGTCCCGGCATCCAATGCGCTGTATCAATGACCGTTTTTATACCGTGGACGGCCCGCTGCCGGATGAGAACAAATTGAAGCGGACGATTTATGAGGAAATATCGCCCTGGCTCCATGACAAGGTTGCACAGACGGTGGAGCAGGTAATCAAAGCGTTGAAGCTGGCGGCATACGCAGACCCGTTGCCCCTGCAATGTGACCGTATCCATGTGGCGAACGGCACTTGTTTTCTGGAGGGCATCTTTACGGAGAAAAAAGAGTATTGCAGCAACCGTCTGTCGGTATCCTATCGGGCTGATGCTCCGGCACCGGAACACTGGCTGCGTTTCCTTTCGGAACTGTTGGAGCCAGAGGATATTCCCGCCTTGCAGGAGTATCTGGGCTACTGCCTGATTCCGTCCACCAAAGGACAGAAAATGCTCATGCTGATCGGCAAGGGCGGCGAGGGCAAAAGCCGGATCGGTGTGGTGATGAACGCCATTTTCGGGCTAAATATGAACACCACTTCCATCCAGAAAGTAGAGAACAGTCGTTTCGCCAGAGCCGATCTGGAGGGCAAGCTGCTCATGCTGGACGATGATTTGGACATGAATGCCTTGACCAAGACCAACTATGTAAAATCCATCGTGACCGCAGAACTGCGGATGGATTTGGAACGGAAACGAGAGCAGAGCTACCAGGGGCTGCTTTATGTGCGTTTTCTCTGCTTGGGCAATGGGGCATTAACTGCACTTCATGACCGCAGCGACGGTTTCTTTCGCCGCCAGATCATTCTAACCACCAAGGACAAGCCTGCGGATCGGCTCGATGACCCGTTTCTTGCCGAGAAATTGATTGCCGAAAAAGAGGGAATCTTCCTCTGGATGCTGGAGGGGCTGCGTCGGCTGATCGCCAATCGCTATCACTTTACCATCAGCCAGAGAGCCAAGAACAATATCTCTTCCGCTGTTCGGGATGCCAATAACATTCTGGACTTTCTCGATTCTGAGGGTTATGTGGCATTCAAGGCCGATTATGAAGCCAGCACCAAAAATCTGTATGCAGCCTATAAGCGGTGGTGTGAGGACAATGCAGAAAACCCGCTGTCCCCAAAGAGTTTCGCAAACCAGCTCAGTCAAAACGCAGAACGCTACCATTTGGAACCGGTCAGCAATCTGCACATCGGCGGCGGAAAGCGGTGCCGGGGGTATATGGGCATTTATGTTCTGCTCTCGCCTATGGAGTTGTAATGAAACTTCAAAACCTTCTGTTCGTGCGTTCATGCGTTCCTGATCGGGTGTAGCCTGTGGAACGAAGGAACGCACGAACGCAAAAAATCAAAGTTTATTTTTATATTGTTCGGCTCAGAGGGCGCTCTAAAATCCGCACTTCCCAATCAATGGTTGTGCAAACAGTGAAAAACACTACCATAAGCAGAACACAAATCATCGTTCGGTGATTTACAGAACGGTGATGGTAGTATGCGGAAAGGTAGCTGTTTTCACGGTTTCGCTTGCAAGCCCACCTAATCGCAAAGTCGATGGGGTACTGTTGCGGACAGTTCTTCACAGGCGCAATCCTGAGTAATTTTTAAGAAGCAATCAAGATTTACTGTACCGTGCAGCGTGTGTGCCCCACGGCAAACTAACTTTACGAAAGAATGAGGTATTTTCTATGAAATCCAATTTGAGAAATGAAATCAAGTCGTACATTGTGCGTTCCGGCTACACGATGCAGGAAGTCGTTGACCGGCTTTCTGAGGATTACGGTTGGAGCGACAGCGTTTCCAACCTGTCCAATAAGCTCCAGCGGGAGTCTCTGCGGTATGTAGAGGTGGTACAGCTTGCCGATGCCCTTGGCTATGACCTCGTATGGCAGAAACGGAGGGACAAATAATGTCCACCGTTCTTACCCGCCGTATCTCCCGTCCCAATCGAAAAATCCGCAGATTTGGAGATGGATGGCAGAGTGGATTTGCAAAATCTGCTCTGCCTGTGGGCGGCAGAATTGAAGCAATCAAGATTGCGGAGAGGCTGTCGGTCACACCGCCTTTTGAGGATTTGGGTGCTACACACAAGCCTCTAAAGGCGGCAAGGCATCCGCAGATGCCGCATTCCCCCTCGGAGAGCCCACGGCACTTTGCAGCCCTTCGGGATGAAAGTGTCATAGTGGGTTATTACACTTCCCGCAGGAAGTGCATCCCCGTCCCCCAGCCGTCTGCCGCACAATGGAAAGGAGCTGATTTGTATGGCCAGAAATGACGGAATCGACCGCACCTTTGCCCGTAACCAGGACTTGCCCACGCTTGATGATGTGGCAAAGGTGCAGGAACACAATGAACGAGAAAAGGACAGCTACTCCAACCAGGATATTGATACTACCCAGACCTACCGGAATATTCACTTCAAGGCTCCCACCGGCAGCTATGCCGCTATGTTCGATCAGATGATTGCCGATGGGATTATCTCCATCCGTGGCCTGAAAGCCGATGCGGTGAAATACGGGGAACTGATTTTTGATGTGAATTCCGCTTACTTCCACAACCACGGTGGATACGAGTATGCCAAGCAATTCTACACCGACGCATACAAAGCTGCCGTAGAGATCGTGGGCGGTGAGCAGTATATCCTCTCTGCCGTCATGCACGCAGATGAACGCAACCGGGCCATGTCGGAAGCTCTGGGGCAGGATGTGTACCACTACCACCTTCATGTGGTCTATGTCCCGGTGGTGGAAAAACAGATTCTTTGGTCGAAGCGGTGCAAGGATAAGTCCCTTGTGGGTACAGTCAAGGAAACGATCATGCAGGTCAGCCGCAGCAAAAAGTGGGAGTCAAAAGTTGCTCTGGATGAACAGGGCAATCCGCTTCTGACCGCCAAGGGCAAGAAAGTCCTGCGAACATCGTACAGTGTCCTGCAAGACGATTTCTTCAACTATATGAAAGCTGCCGGATATACCGATGTGGAGCGTGGAGAGCGTGGCAGCACTGAAGAACATCTGACTGTGACCCAGTTCAAGGTGGCACAGGAGCAGCAGCGTCTGGAAGATGTGACCGCCCAAATCGCTCAGACAGAACAGGCGCTGGACACCGCACAGGCTGCCGTTGAGAAAAAGCACAAGGAGCTGCAATCCCTGCAAAAGCAGGCCAAAGAACAGCGTACTGCCGCCCTGACGGTACAGGAAATCCGCTCCATGGGGAAAAAGACGATCACCGGCAACATCACTCTGACCCCATCCGAGTGCAGTACACTCAAGGATTATGCGGTCAACGGGATTCGTGCCAAGGCGGAAAACAGCCGTTTGGAAGAAAAACTGCAAAGCGCACAAAAAAGTGCCGCTGTCTGGAAACAGCGATATGAGTCGCTGAAAGAACAGGCGCGGCCCTATCTGGAAGCTGTCAAGCTCGCACCCGAGAAGGTGCGGGCTTTTATTGACGCCATTTTAACCCGGACCCGGCAAACAAGGCAGCACGATCAACCTTCCCGCCGCAAATCGCAAGATATGGAACTTTAACAGAAAGGAATTTTTGCTTATGACCAATCTGACAACAAAACTCAATAAGCTGATGCTCGATGATTCTCCTTCGGAAAAGCTGATTAACGCTTGTGCTGAAATCGATATTGAATCCTGCTTTGACCCGATTTTTGAACCGCCGATTGATTTTCTGGAAGAATGCCGGAAACGCTGGGAAAACCTAATGAATCCTTTTACAGGTACGGTAGAACGAAAAATCGGAAATACCTGGTATCTGCTGGAGACTGTATGTGACGGAAATGAGCCGCTTACCCACAAGGTAAAACGGCTCATTTTCTCGGATAAGGAGGCGCTTTGTTCATGACACAGACTCAAATTCATGCTACAATATCACCATGCACACCGATTCTGTCAGCTGACCCAACCGTAAAGGAGGACGCTATGTTGGATCAGCAGAAAATCACCATCCTGTACTGCCGCCTCAGCAATGAGGATGCACTGGATGGAGAATCAAATTCGATACAGAATCAAAAAGAGTTTTTAACCCGGTACGCAGCCGAGCATGGCTACACCAACCTGAAAATTCTGGTGGATGACGGATATACGGGAACCAATTTTGACCGCCCCGGCGTGCAGGAAGGCTTTGCACTGGTTAAGCAGGGGCTTGTCGGTTGCTGGCTGGTCAAGGATCTTAGTAGGTTTGGCCGAGATTACCTGACCGTTGGACAGTACACGGACATCATTTTCCCCAGCTACGATGTGCGTTTTATCGCCGTCAATGATGGTGTGGACAGTGAGCGGGGCGACAGCGACGGCTTTGCCGCTATCCGTAATTTGTTCAACGAATGGTATCCACGGGACACCAGCAAAAAAGTCCGAGTCGTATTCCGGCAGAAAGGCACCAGCGGAAAGCATCTGGGAAAACCGCCCTATGGTTATCGCACTGACCCTGCCGATAAAGACCATTGGATCATTGACGAGGATGCCGCCCCAGTAGTCAAGCGCATCTTTGACTTGGCCATTGACGGCAAGGGGCCGGAACAGATTGCCCGTATACTGGAGAAGGATAAGGTGTTGACTACCAAGGCGCTGTATGCCAAACAGTCGGAAGACCATCCTGACCCAAAAAAGCGTAAGAAAATGCCGGAGCGCCCTTACCATTGGATTGGTCAATCGGTTGCGGGTATTCTGGAACGGATGGAGTACACCGGCTGTACCTGCAATTTCAAGACCTATTCCAAGTCCTATAAGCTGAAGAAGCGGATTCCCAATGCCATCGAAGATATGTGTATCTTCCCTGATACGCAGGAAGCAATCGTTTCTCAGGCTCAGTGGGACAGGGTGCAGGAGTTGCGAAAAAACAAACGCCGTCCCACAAAAGCGGAACGGCAGGGATTGTTTTCTGGGCTTCTGTTCTGTCCTGATTGCGGGAATAAGCTGCACTTTGCTACCTGCAAGAGCTTTGACGGCAAGCAAGACCATTATGTATGCTCCAGCTACAAAAGCGGCCGAGGCACCTGTTCTGCACACTATATCCGGGAAGATGTACTTCGAGAACTGGTGTTGGAACGCATCCGTGCGGTCAATGCCTATATCCGGCAGGATGTGGAAGGCTTTCAGGAAGAATGGCTGCAATGCCGCCGTTCCGATCAGGAACGCAGCATCCGTGAAGATCGGAAGCGAGTGGAGCAGGCCAGGAAGCGGCTGACTGACCTGGATGTTCTTCTGTCCCGACTCTATGAGGATTTCGTCCTGGGCGATCTGAGTAAGGAGCGGTACAAGAAAATGACCGCCGATTACGAGGCAGAACAGGAGCGGTTAAAACTCGAAATCGAAGTGACGGAAGAATGGCTGGAAACACAGGAAACCATGAATGCAGATGTAGATGCCTTTGTCGCCCTGACCCAGAAGTATGTGGATGTGCCGGAATTGACACCTACGATAGTCAATGAATATATCAAGAAGATTGAGGTGTTTGCGCCGGACAAATCCAGCGGCAAGCGTGTACAGAAGGTAAAAATCTATTTCAATTTTGTGGATGACGTAGAGATTCCTGTGATTTCCGAGCCTGTTGTTGCGAAATCTACCCCTGGACGCAGAAAAACGGCGTGACCATTATGGTCACACCGTTCTCTGCCCCTCGCAAAGCTAAATAGTACCTTATCACTATTAAGCCTTGTGGCTTCGGGGTTTTCCGGTGCGATATCTTTTTTGGTCGCACAATGTGGTTGCGGGGGCTGGACTTGAACCAACGACCTCCGGGTTATGAGCCCGACGAGCTACCAACTGCTCTACCCCGCGATATAAGACCTTCATTTGAAGTGCTTATATACTATACCACGGGATATGGTTGCTGTCAAGGGAAAAATAAAAAAATATGAAAAATTATTATGTCTCCTCATTGGATTCGCTGTTTTCCGGCGCATTGGGAAGTTCAAACCAGAAGGAAATGCCGCCCGGCACATTTTCGGCACCGCAGGAGCCATGCAGAGTGTCGGCAATGGCATGTACCAAGGACAGGCCGATACCGGTGCCGCCTGCTTCGCGGGTACGGGCGCGGTCGGTGCGGTAAAATTTCTCCCAAATTTTCGGAAGCTCTTCCTCCGGCAGGCCCTCGCCTTCATTGAATACCGTCAGCCGAATACCGCAATCCGTGCGTGTTGCAGAGATTTCGATATGTCCGCCGTCCACCGTGTAGCGGATTGCATTGGAAAGATAATTCATCAGTACCTGCTCCAATAGGTTGCCGTCTGTGCGAACCGTAACACAGGTATCATCAAAATGCACGATCAATCCGCGGCTCTCGCAAAGCACTTTCGTCTTTTGAACAGCTTCTGCGCAAAGTTCGTGGATATCAATGTCCTCATAGAAGGTTTGCTCTGCGCCCAGTTCCAGTTTGGACAGGTTCAGCAGCTGCATGACCAGCTTGTTCATGCGGTCAGCTTCGTCCGCAATGGTGTCGCAGTAAAATTCCCGATCCTCCGGGTCGTCTGCCACACCGGCGGTCAGGCCCTCTGCGTAGCCTTGAATCAACGCGATAGGAGTTTTCAGCTCATGCGATACATTGACAATAAATTCGCGCCGCATGCTGTCAATGCGCTCTTTCTTTTCGATTTCCTGCGCAAGCTGATCGTTGGACTGCTTGAGTTCTCCGATGGTTTGTTCCAGATAAGCGGACAAGCGGTTGAGCGATTGCCCGAGGTGACCGATTTCATCGCTGCCACCGGCCTGACATTTGGTGGAAAAATCCAGCTCGCTCATGCGGTCGGCAACACCTGCCATATCAATCAGTGGTCTGGTGAACTGGCGCGAGATAAAATAGCCGCAAACCAGACAAATAAGCAGCGCGCATCCGCCGGCAATCAGCAGAAATACCAGATTGAGCGAAGAGTTCTGTTCAATATAGGCATAGGGCATATAGGCAAACAGACAGTTTTCTCCCTGACTGTCCAGTGCACCGGCAAGGCACAGATACTGGTCACCGTCCCACAGAGAAACGTTTAAAAACTGATAGTTGTGCTTGGCAAGCGTATCCGGATTGACGCTTTGGGCGATGGCTTGCAGGATGGCATAGCCGCGTCGCTGTTGGTCGAACAAATCAAAATCCGGCAATTGAAAGGTGCCCTGCAAAGCGGAATCACCGCCGGCCGGTTCGCCGTTGCCCGGAGAGAAGAAAGAGGAATAGCGTACTGTACCGTCTGCTGCCACAATGGAAAGACGAATTACGCTGCGACTTTCGTAGTTGTCCAGCACGGCAGCGATGTCATCCACACTGCCCGTATAGCTGCTGTGGATACTCTGATAGGCGTCGCGCAATTCATTACGCCGCGTCATCATATAGTAATCCTCATAAAAAAACAGGTTGAGCAGCAAGAGCATGCCGATAAAGACCAGCGCAACTGCGCTGATTGCGGCAAAAAACTTAAACCGGATGGAACCGTGTTTCATTTTTATCCCTCAAAACGGTAGCCGTAACCGCGGACAGTGGCAATCATCGAACCGCAGTCGCCCAGCTTGGCACGCAGCTTTTTAACATGGGTGTCGACCGTGCGCAGGTCACCAAAATAGTCGTAGCCCCAGACCGCGTTGAGAATGCTCTCACGCGACAGGGCAATAGCGCGGTTGTTCTTGAAATAGACCAGCAGTTCGTATTCCTTCGGGGTCAGGTCAACCGGGGTGTTGTTGACCAATACCTCGCGGCGAAGTTCATTGATGGACAGCGCGCCGAATTGCTCGACCGGTGCGGCGGTGCGGCCTTCTCGTTTCAGCAGGGCGCGCACGCGCGCGGCCAGCACAATAGGGGAAAACGGCTTGGTGACATAATCATCCGCGCCGTCCTCCAATCCACGCACCTGATCCGCATCCTCCGCGCGGGCGGTCAGCAGCATGACGGGCAGGTGTTTGTCCCCGCGTTCCTGTGCGCGCAGTTCACGCAGCACTTCAAAGCCGTCCATGCCGGGCATCATTACATCCAGAATGGCAAGATCCAGACTGGGATGCCGGTTTTCCAGTATTTGCAGGGCCTCGCTCCCATCGGCGGCTTCCACAATGTTGTGGCCGTCGCGCTTCAAAAAGTCGCTGACCAGGCGGCGAATGCGCGCCTCGTCATCGGCAATTAAAATCGTAGACATCATATCCCACCTCTGTGTTGATATATAGCAAAGTATACGGGGGAAGTTTGTCCGTTGTGTGAACAAATAGAAAAGGGATAGAGGATTTCTTGAAATAATGTTGTGTGTCTTAACAGCGCAGCAGTGGATCAATCGCCTGCGTTTTCCTGCTCTTCCTGCTCCAGCACAAGACGGTACAGCGCATTTTTCTTGACGCCAGCTTCGGCGGATACCGCTTTGACCGCGTCCTTTTGCGTTTCCCCTTGTGCGACACGACGGCGTACCTCATCTGCGGCAGCTTGCAGGCGCGCATCCGCATCCTCGGGCGTGTCCGGCATATGGGGTGCGCCCTCGACAATCAGTACGAACTCGCCGCGCGGCGGGGTCTGGTCAAAATGCTGCACAGCTTCGGAAAGTGTAAAACGCAGGGTTTCCTCGTGCAGTTTGGTCAGCTCGCGCGAGAGCGAAATGCGGCGTTCACCGCCGAAGGCATCTGCAAGATCGCGCAGCGTGGCGCACAGCTTGTGCGGCGCTTCATAGAAAATCATGGTGCGCTTTTCGCCTTGGAGCGCGTCCAGATGCTCACGCCGCGCTTTTTTGTTGACCGACAGAAAGCCCTCAAAGCACCAGCGGCCGGTTGGCAGACCGGAAGCCGCCAGCGCGCACACCGCAGCGCAGCAGCCGGGAATCGGGATGACCGGCACGTCATGCGCCGCGCAAAGAGCCACCAAATCCTCGCCCGGGTCGGAGACGGCGGGTGTACCTGCGTCGGTCACGAGCGCACAGCTTTCGCCCGAAAGCAGCTTAGCGAGCACTTCCTCGCCGCGCGCGCGTCGGTTGTGCTCATAGTAGGAAATTAGCGGCTTTTTGGGCAGCGCACAAGCGGTCAGCAGCTTTTGGGTGACGCGCGTATCCTCGGCAGCAATAAAATCCACCGAGGAGAGTACTTCGCGCGCGCGTGGCGACAAATCGCTGAGGTTGCCGATGGGCGTGGCGACCAGATATAATGTAGCTTTACTCATTGTAATATTTCCTAAATAAATTATTTTTCGTATATTCTTTGGTATTCCTCGCTCTCGACCAGCAGCGGCGGTTCAACGCTCAGGCCCTCCGCACTGCCGCCCTTACGGCATTCGACCAGCACGGCGCTGGGTACGGCAGCCGTGTTTTGATGCACAAAACGCAGCCGCTTGGGAACGAGCCGCACGCGGTCGAGCGCTTCGAGCAGCACCCACATCCGTTCCGGACGGAATACAAAGGCGGCCTTGCCGCCCGTGTGCAGCACGAAGGAGGTGGCGACCGCCACATCCTCCACGGTGCAGCTGCCGTCCTGCCGGGCGGTACGCTTTTCGGAGGAGGGCGCGCTTTTTCCCGCCGTGCGGTCGAAATAGGGTGGGTTGCAGATGACATAATCCATGGTGCCATGCGGGAAAATCGTGCGAATTGCGCGCAAATCGCCCTGCACGGCGGTAACGCCTATGCCGTTATCCGCAATTGAGCGGCGGAACAGCGCAAGCGGTTCCTCCTGCAATTCCAGCCCCGTGATGCGCAGATCGGGACGGTAAATCAGCAGTGCGAGTGCGCCCGTGCCGCAGCCGAGATCGAGTACCTTGGCGTTCCGGCGCGGTTTGGCAAAGGCGGAGAGCAGTACGCTGTCCTGTCCGAGCTTGAAAAAACGGTCATCCTGCCATAACTTGAGCCCGTTCGGCAGGGTTTCGATGGTTTGCGGCATGGGGGTTTCCTCCTTGCGGCGTATGCGAAAGGCCGACCTTAACCGGCCGGCCTTGGGGCACTTGAGTTATTGTGCGGCGTCGCCGCGATGTCGGCGCGCATGCTCTTTGAGTTTGTCAAAGGTTTCCGTGCTGATGACATGCTCGATGCGGCAGGCGTCCTCGGCTGCGGTTTCGGGCGAAACACCCAGCATGGTCAGCAGCTCGGTCAGCACCGTATGGCGCTCGTAGATGGTTTCCGCGATGTGCAGACCGGATTCCGTCAGGCCGAGCAAACCGTTTTGGTCGATGGAAACATAGCCGTTGTCCCGCAGCAGGCCGACCGCGCGGCTGATGCTTGGCTTGGAAAAACCGGTGTAGTGGGCCACGTCGATCGACCGCACTTGCCCGTTGCGCTGCGTCAGCACGAGAATCGCTTCCAGATAGTTTTCCGCGCTTTCCTGTATTTTCACGGGGGCGGCCTCCTTTGATGCTTTGGGATAGTATATTTATTTTAGCATGTCCCGCGTTTTTTGGCAACAGGAGCGCACCGGCGGAACAGGACAAAAACGTTTCTGCGGGGCTTTTCATTTGCTTTGCCGCTGTGCTATAATAAATTATACCGACAAAAAGGGGGTGACCGCTATGGATAAGCAGCTGTTCAACAATACGCAGATTCTCGCTTGGCTGCAATATTTTTCGGAAAACACGCAGGTTGATCTGGAAAAGGTCAAAATTCTCGACATCACCCGCAAAAATAAGAACCTGATCCCGACCGTGGAGTCCAACGACGCGGTGCTTGTGTTCACCGAGGCCGGCCACGCGGACATTTTCTACCGCATGTGGGACGCGGGACTGGGCGAATGCGACGTGTGGTATAATACCGGCTCAGACCCCTCCGGCCCGATCGAGCACAACAAGCTGCGCGACATGATTAACCGTGGCATCAATGCCTCGGCGGCCATGCTGATTCTCAACCCGAACGCCCGCTCGACCTACAAGATCGGCATGCGCAACTCGAGCTTTTCGCGCGGGTCGATTCATTATGTCGGCAGCGAGATTCGTGCGGTCATTCTTAATAAAATGCACATCGCAAACGACGATACCGTTTGCATCATCTCGGGCGAGTCGATTGCGGTTGAGTCCGCGATCATCGCGGGCGAGGGCACGGTCATTGCGGTTGAGTACAACCAGAACGACCGCCGCACGATGGAGGAAAATATCGAGCAGTTCGGCCTGAACAACATCCAGATCATCGACCATGTGGACGACGAGACGATGAAGGGCCTGCCCGTGCCGTCGCTTACCATGTTGGTCGCTTCCGCAAGCATGGAGCAGGAGATCGAATGCCTGCTGCGCATCAATCCGCACATGGAGTTTGTCATTTATACGCTGGATTTCCGCTGCGCCGCGTCCATCCCGGATTTGTTTGCACGCTACGGCATCGGAGAAACCGAGGTGATCCAGCTTTCCGTCTCCAAACTGACCAGCAAACACACCTTTGTCACCGAGCCCGCCCCGTGGCTGATTTCGGGCAAGGCTTGACGTGTCCGCGCAGGAGAAACATCTGTTTTTGTGCGAAATGACGATTGACATTGCTGCACCCCTTTATTATAATAAAGTGCAGTTACAATAAATGAGCCAAAGATGATGAGGGAGACAGTAGGATCGCATCCCAACGCCGCAGCGAGCCGGGGCATGGTGTAAGCCCGGCGCCAGTAGGACGATACCGAAGATCACTCCGGAGTTGCAGCCCGAAACCCCTTTGGGGAGTAGGTGCTGACGGTTTTCCCCGTTACAGGAAGCGCGTATGATGGTATGCAGTAACGGGTGGTTACACGTAAGTTTTCGATAGGCTTTCGTCCCTTTACGGGGGCGAAAGCCTTTTTGTTTTCACCCGCGGAAAGCCCCGCGCTTGGATGGACAGGACAAAGAACATACGAGGAGGAAACAGCATGAAAAACATGGTGGAGATTCGCTGGCACGGCCGCGGCGGACAGGGCGCCAAGACCGCCTGCCTGCTGCTGGCGGACGCCGCATTTGCATCGGGTAAGTATGTACAGGGTTTTCCGGAATACGGCCCGGAGCGCATGGGCGCGCCGATTACGGCCTACAACCGCATTTCGGATGAGCGGTGCACGATTCACTCCAATATATATGAGCCGGACTATGTCGTGGTCGTCGATGAGACGCTTTTGCAGTCGGTCGATGTGACGCACGGCTTAAACCCCAAGGGGGCCATCGTCATCAACACGCACAAATCGCCCGACGAGGTGCGTCCGCTGCTGCGCGGCTATGAGGGACGCGTCTATACCATCGACGCGCGCGCGATCTCCGAGCGCACGCTTGGCAAGTATTTCCCCAACACGCCCATGCTGGCTGCGATTGTCAAGGTCAGCGGCGTGCTCGACCCGTGGCGTTTTCAGTCGGATATGGAGGTTTCCTTCAAGCATAAGTTTGCGACCAAGCCGCAGGTTATCGCAGGCAATATGGAATGCCTGACCCAGTCTCTCAAGGAGGTGCGCGGATAATGGCAAAGAGCGCAAAAGATATCAACGAACAGTCGCCGTGGCAGGATTTGACTCCGGGCGGCGAGATTTACGAGGGCGGTACCGCCCGCATGACCATGACCGGCGAGTGGCGCGCCAATATCCCGGTCTGGCATGAAGAAAAATGCAAGCAGTGTCTGCTTTGCGCGCCGTTCTGCCCGGACTCATCCATTCCGGTTTGTGACGGCAAGCGCGCGGACTTTGATTTTGACCACTGCAAGGGCTGCGGCATCTGCTGGAAGGTGTGCCCCTTCGGCGCAATCGACTTTGTGAAGGAGGAAAAGTGATGAGCATTCGAGACCGGCTTTCGGGCAACGAGGCGGTTGCCTATGCCATGCGGCAAATCAATCCGGACGTGTTCGCCGCGTTCCCCATCACGCCCTCGACTGAGATTCCGCAGTATTTTGCGCAGTATGTGGCAAACGGACAGGTTGATACCGAGTATGTGACGGTCGAGTCCGAGCACTCGTCCATGTCCACCTGCATCGGCGCATCGGCGGCAGGCGTGCGTGCGGTGACGGCGACCTCGTCCTGTGGACTTGCGTATATGTACGAACTGTTGTATGTGGCGGCGTCCGCCCGCCTGCCGATTACGCTTGCATGCGTCAACCGCGCACTGACCGGCCCCATCAATATCAACAACGACCATTCGGACTCGATGGGCACGCGCGACGCGGGCTGGATTCAGCTGTACGCCGAGAACAATCAGGAGGCCTACGACAACTATTTGCAGGCGATGCGCATCTCGGAAACGCCCGACGTGCGCCTGCCGATTATGGTCTGTCAGGACGGCTTTATCACCTCGCACGCGGTCGAGAACATTCTGCTCGAGGAGGATGATGCGGTCAAAGCATTCGTCGGAGAATATCATCCTGAGCATGCGCTCATCGGCCGGGAAACACCGCTGGCCGTCGGCCCATATGACGTTTCGCCCTATTACATGGAGCACAAGGTACAGCAGGCCGAGGCGATGAAGAATGCCAAGCGGGCAATTCTCGGCGTTGCAGCGGACTTTGAAAAGACTTTCGGCCGCAAGTACGGCTTTTTTGAAGAATACCAGATGGAGGACGCGGAAGTCGCGCTCGTGCTGATTGGCTCGACCGCGGGCACGGCCAAGGCCTGCATTGACCAGCTGCGCGCGGCGGGTCGTAAAGTGGGTCTTATCAAGATTCGCGTGTTCCGTCCCTTCCCGGCAGAGGAACTGGCGCAGGCACTCAGCCACGTCAAGGCGGTCGCCGTCATGGATAAGAGCGAGGGCTTTTCGGCCTGCGGCGGCCCGATTTACGCGGAGACCTGTGCCGCGTGCTATGATTTGGACAAGCGTCCGGTGCTGATTGACGTGGTGTACGGTCTGGGCGGCCGCGATGTGGCGACCGAGGATATTGCGCGCGTGTACGACCACTTGTTCCTGCTGACCGAAAACGGCGGCAAGGGACCGAAATACATCCACATGGGCCAGCGCAGTAGCGAAACGGAGGTGCTCTGACATGGCGTACAATCATAAGAAAGAACTTTCCAAGCCTGAGCGCTTCGTCGGCGGTCACCGCCTGTGTGCGGGCTGCGGCGCGGGTCTGGTGTGCCGTGGTATGCTGCGTGCGCTCGACGAGGGCGACAAGGCGGTTGTTTGCAACGCAACCTCGTGCCTTGAGGTTTCGTCCTTCCTGTATCCCTACACCGCGTGGGAGGATTCCTACATCCACTCCGCGTTCGAAAACGCGGCCGCAACCTGCGGCGGTGTTGAGGCGGCATACAATGTGCTCAAGCGCAAGGGCAAGCTGGACGGCACCTATAAATTCCTTGCCATCGGCGGCGATGGCGGCACCTACGACATCGGCTTCCAGTCGCTGTCCGGCGCGATGGAGCGCGGACACGATATGGTTTACTTCTGCTACGATAACGAGGCGTACATGAATACCGGCATCCAGCGCTCGTCATCCACGCCGCGCTTTGCCAGCGCGACAACCACCCCGACGGGTACGGTTTCGGTTGGCAAAAAGCAGAATAAGAAGGATTTGACCGAGATTATGGTCGCGCACAATATCCCGTATGTGGCGCAGACCACCTTCCTCGGCAACTTCAAGGACTTCCATGAGAAGGCGCATCGTGCGATTTATACCGAAGGGCCGGCATTTGTCAATGTTATGTCGCCCTGCCCGCGCGGCTGGCAGTATTCGACCGAACTGCTGCCCGAAATCTGCAAAATGGCGGTCGAGACCTGCGTCTGGCCGCTCTATGAGGTCATTGAGGGTAAGTGGCATTTGAATTACATGCCGAAAAACAAGCTGCCGGTCACCGAGTTTATGAAATTGCAGGGGCGTTTCAAGCACTGCTTCAAGCCCGGCAACGAGTGGACGCTCGAAGCTGCGCAGCAGTATGTTGATGAGCAGTGGGAAAAGCTGCTCAACCGCTGCGAAAGCAACTGAAATCAATGGAAAAAGCCGTTTCGCTCCCTTTTGGGAATGAAACGGCTTTTGTTGTTTGTGATTAGTCATGCGGGCGGCGGTAGAAGTTGCCCGCCACCTGATCGGTTTTCAGAATGTTGATGAAGGCGTGCGGGTCGATCTCGCGCGCGGCGTGCGTGACCCCCTTGACCTGATCGCTGGTGATGACCGAGTAAATCAGGTCGCGTTCCTCGCCGTTGTATAGGCCGGTGCCGTGGAATAGCGTTGCACCGTGATGGGTAGTGTCTTTAATTTGCTCGTAAATCTCCGGCGCGCGGTTGGAGATAATGAACAGCGTGGTGCGCTTGAAGCGCGGGTCGAGCAGATGGACGATCTGCGTCGAAGCGAACTGAAAAATGATGGAGTACAGCGCTTTGTCCCAGCCGAACAGCATGCCCGCAACCACAAGCATCAGGCAGTTGCCGATGAAGATGTAATTCCATGCGTCCACGTTCAGCCGCTCGCTGAGGGCAACCGCAATGAAGTCCGTGCCGCCGCTGGTGGCGCGGCCAAGCAGACACAGGCTGATGGAAAACCCGTTGATGATGCCGCCGAAGATACAGACGAGCAGCACGTCGTTGGTCAGCGGCATGGATGGGATGATATCGGTCAGCACGCTGGTCAGTGCAATCATCAGGCAGGAATAAAGGGTGAAGCGTTTACCGATGAGTCGAAAACTGATAATCGCTGGAATGGCGTTGAGCAGCAGGTTAATCGCAGTAAACGGTAACGCTATGCCTGCAAATTGCTGTGCGCTGCGCTGAATGAGCAGGGTCAGACCGTTAAATCCGCCGGGAAACAGCCCGCCGGCATCGACAAAGCTCTTGATGTTGACCGCCATCACAACCGAAGCCAGCACGATGAGGAACAGACGGCGTGCCTGTCCGGTGAGCGGCGGCTCCCAACCGCTCTGCGGATGGGTGTTTTGGGTACCCGATGCTTGCTTTGACTGCATAAAAATCCCCCTCTTTGACCGGTCGTACAACCGGTGGATACTCGCTTGTATATTATAGCACAGCGGCATGCAGAAGTTAATCGACATTCTGCACACCGCTGAGAAAATTCCCAAGGGGAGTATGAACTTGTGTTATGGCTGCTGACCGTCCTGCGGAGGAACGGGCGTCTGCGGAGCAGCTTCCTGCGGCGGTACCGGAGCGTGGGTTTGCGGAGAGGCGGACGGCTGTGGGTTGACCGGCGTTACGGGAGACTGCTGCGGAGCAGCCGGTGCCGGGCCGGCACCGGGGGCAGGGGGAATCGGCTGCTCTTCGGGGAGCGGTCCCATCTTACGGTTGATTTCCTGCGTGTTACGGCACAGCACAAGCAGCAAAAGCGCGTACTCATACACGACGCGTGCGGTCAGATTGCCGAGCACGAACAGCAGCAGCGCAGTGAAGAATTGCGAGAACAGCAGTATGACGCTGTATACCACGATGCCGACGACCGTGATGCAGTACAGCGCGCGGATGATCTTTTCCGTATAGAAGGTGCGGAAGTTGAGCGCGTCATGCAGCTTGGCGATCATGCCCTGGAAATGATTGGCCTTGCGGGCAAATAAGAAGTACAGCGCAAGGCCGCCCGCAATGACGACAATCGCTGCAATAATCGGCAAAATGAAGCTGAAAAACGGGGTATATGTATAAGTATGCGTATAGGAATAAGGATAGCTGTACATGATTTCCTCCTGATAAACCGATGAAGTATATGTATATTTAGTGTAACATACCCGGGAAAATCTTGCAAGTCTCATCGAAATGTTGTACCCTATTAGGGAGAATACAAGACGGAGAGAAACGGTATGAGAATTTTACACACAACGCCCGCCGAGGACGGGTTTTTCATGCCTGCGGAGTTTGCACCGCATGAGGGCTGCCTGATGATCTGGCCCGAGCGCGCGGACTCTTGGCAGTACGGCGCATATGCCGCGCGCAAGGCATTTTTACAGGTGATCGAGGCCATTTCGGCAAGCGAAAAGATGACGGTTTTATGCTCGGAAGGACAGTATGACAACGCGCGCGCGCAGCTGCCCGAGCGGGTGCGGCTGGTCGTGATGGAGACGGACGACGCATGGGCGCGCGACGTCGGGCCGACGTTTGTCATCAACGGCAAGGGCGAACGCCGCGGCATCGACTGGGGCTTCAATGCCTGGGGCGGATCGTTCGATGGCTTATATCCGAGCTGGGAGCGCGACAACCGCGTGGCGCGCAAGTTCTGCGACCTGCTGGAAAACGACTGCTACGACAAGCGGGACTTTATCTGCGAGGGCGGCTCCATCCATGTCGACGGCGAGGGCACCGCGCTCGTAACCGAAGCGTGTCTGCTGTCCGAAGGGCGCAACCCCGATTTGACACGGGAGCAGATCGAGCGCATACTGTGCGAGTATCTGGGCGTAAAGAAGGTTATTTGGCTGCCGCGCGGTATCTATAATGATGAGACCAATGAGCATGTGGACAATGTGTGCGCCTTTACCGCGCCTGGCGAAGTTGTGCTTGCGTGGACGGACGATCAAAACGACCCGCAGTATGCGCTTTCGGCGGCGAGTCTGGCTGTGCTGGAGGCGGCGACCGACGCAAAGGGACGCAAAATTCGCGTGCATAAGCTGCCGCTGCCCGCTCCCGTGACCATCACGGCCGAGGAGTGCGAGGGATTGGATTTGTGCGACGGTGAGCCGACGCGCACACCGGGCGAACGGCTTGCGGCAAGCTATGTCAATTTCTATATCGCAAACGAAGCAATCGTTATGCCGGCCTTTGGCGATCCGATGGACGAAAAGGCGCAGGCGATTTTGCAGGACTTGTTCCCGACGCGTCAGGTCGTGGCGATTCCCGCGCGCGATATTTTGATTGGCGGCGGCAACATCCACTGCATCACACAGCAGATTCCCCGCGCATAAGCGGAAACGGATAACCACAAAGGAGAAGAAAAGCAATGAGCAAAGTGACCGTAGCTGCGGTTCAGATGACCTATGGGCTGGAAACCGCGACGGAAAAGGTGCGTGAAGCGGCGGCGCGGGGCGCGCAGATCATCCTGCTGCCCGAGCTGTTTGAAAACTGGTATTTCTGTCAGGAAAAGAATTACGAAAACTATCATCTGGCGACCACACTGGAGGAAAATCCGGCGGTTAACGTGCTGCGCACGCTGGCGCATGATTTTCATGTAGTGCTGCCGGTCAGCTATTACGAGCGCGTGGGCAACACTACGTTTAACACCGTGGCGGTGATCGACGCGGACGGCACGATTCTCGGCCAGTATCGCAAAACCCACATTCCGGACGATCATTTTTATCAGGAAAAGTTCTATTTCACGCCGGGCGACACAGGTTTTCGCGTGTGGGATACCGCTTATGCCAAGATCGGTGTCGGCATTTGCTGGGATCAGTGGTTCCCGGAGTCTGCGCGCTGCATGGCGCTGCAAGGCGCGGAGCTGCTGTTCTATCCGACCGCGATCGGCTCGGAGCCGATTCTCGACTGCGATTCCATGCCGCACTGGCGGCGCTGTATGCAGGGCCACGCGGCGGCGAACATTATGCCGCTTGTTGCGGCCAACCGCGTCGGTACGGAAACGGTGTCTCCTTCGCCGGACAACCAGAACCAGTCCTCCAGCCTGACGTTTTACGGCTCATCCTTCATTGCGGATGAGACGGGCGCGCTGGTCGAGCAGGCAGGACGGGAGGAGACCGGTATCCTGACGCATACCTTCGATCTGGACGAAATCCGTGAGTTGCGCCGCAGTTGGGGCGTGTTCCGCGACCGTCGACCGGAAATGTACGGTGCGATGGGGCACTTCGGATAAGTCTACAGAATAGCAAACGCCCGCTGCGGCTTCGGCCGCAGCGGGCGTTTTTTTTGTCGGGTTTCGTATTTTTGCGATTCTTTCTGTATGCAGGACTTGCCCGGACATGAGCTGGAATCAAAATCAGATAATGCTGGCGTTGCTATAGCCCTTGAGCAGTGTTGTCAGAGAGGACTCTTCGGAATAGTGCAGATGTTGTATCATGGCCAATGCTGCACATTCCCAGTTGTGCTCCAGACAGGCATCCGCAATTTCCGCATGCTCCGTCATTGTGCGCTGCAGACGGCTTTCAATTAACTGGCCGCTCATAACGCGCAGGCGGATAATCTGTGTTCGGATGCGGGAATAGAGGTCTCGCAGGTATTCATTTGGCAGAACGGAAACCAGTGTGGAATGAAACCGGTCATCCAGTTCGTAAAACCCTGTGAATTCTTCTGCATCGGCATGCTCGTGAAAAATTTTGGAGAACTCTGCAATTTTATTCATATCAAGTCGGCTGCCGTAGTTGCGCAGCGTGTAAGGTTCTACCAGACGGCGCACCTCAAAAATCATGCTGATATCGCTGATGGTAAAGCCAGATACGACAATACCGCGCTTGGGAAACACCTTAAGCAACCCTTCCTGCTCCAGACGGCCGATGGCTTCACGCACAGGGGTGCGGGAAAACCCAAGTTCCGCCTGTAAAACAGCTTCGCTGAGCAGCTGATTGGGAGCATATTCGCACATGGTGATTTTTTGTTTGATAAAATCATAAGCCTGTGACTGCATTGAGGATGTTTTTGCAGTAGACATATATGTTGATACCTCCGAAGGGGCGAAAATCACCCTAATAAATTTATTATATCGGATGGGCGAAAATTTGCAAGAGGAGAAAGAGACGGTATGTTCGTGATTATAAACATATTGTATTGAGTCGGATTGGATAAACTCACGATTTTTGAGATAAGCGCGAAACGGGAATTGACAAACCAAATTCCAACGACTAAGATACAAGTAAAAAGAACTTGTATACAAGTGATATACAAGATGCGTCATTTCTTTGGAAGGGTAAAACCCATGCAAAGAAAGTTTGGAGGGAAACAAAAAATGAAAGCAATTTGCATTAAAGCACCGGGAAAGGTTGAGATAATAGATCAGGAGATGCCGGTCCGCAAACCGGGAGAGGCATTGCTCAAGCTGCTGTACGGCGGTATCTGTGGCAGCGATTTGGGTTCCTATCGGGGGGCAAATGCCTATGTATCCTATCCGCGCGTTCCGGGTCACGAGTTTTCGGCGGAAATCATGGAGATCGACGATAATGACAAGGGCCTCAAACCGGGCATGATTGTCACTTGTAATCCGTATTTCAATTGCGGCAAGTGCTATTCCTGCAAGCGCGGTTTGGTCAACGCCTGCACGGATAACCAGACCATGGGCGTGCAGCGCGAAGGCGCTTTTGCCGAGTACATCACCATGCCGATCGAGCGCATCTATGATGGTAAGGGGCTTGACCCCAAGGTGTTGGCGCTGATTGAGCCATTCTGCATCAGCTATCATGGTGTATCCCGTGCGGATGTCAAGCCTGGTGAGCGTGTGCTGGTCGTCGGCGCAGGCACCATTGGTGTGCTGGCAGCGGTCGCAGCTAAAGCGAAAGGCGCAGAGGTTACCATCTGCGACGTCGCGCCGGATAAGCTGGACTATGCTTACAAGACTTTTCAATTGGATCATAAGCTGCTCAACGAATCGCCGGAAGCCTTTGAAAAGGGAGTTGCAGAACTGACGAACGGCGACGGCTTTGATGTGACTATCGAGGCGGTCGGTATGCCGAACACCTTCCAGAATTGCATTGACGCCGCTTGCTTCGGCGCGCGTGTGGTTCTAATCGGTGTTTCCAAGCGCAACATCGAAGATTTCTTCTTCACCATCATTCAGAAGAAGGAACTGAACATCTATGGCTCACGCAATGCGATGAAGAAGGATTTCCTCGAACTGATTGATTTGGTCAAGGGCGGCGGTGTAGCACTAGACAAGATCGTTACCAATACATATAAGTTGACGGACGCGCCCAAGGCATTTGAGGAATTCGCTGCAAACGCAGGCAAGATGCTGAAGGTTGTTATTGACTTCACCTGAGCGGTAAGGCGATGGTGCCATAAATAAAAGACAAGGGAGGACGCGTGTCAGCTGCTTATATGTCATGTTTGGCGGCTGAACGTTTTGGTTCATCCATAAGGTGATTGTCCGGTACGGCGGAGGTTTCTCCGCCGATTCCGGGTTGGTTGTATGAGGAGAATGATGATGGAAAATCTCAATTATGCAGTGCTGAAAAAGTCCGGTTATACGGGCTATATTTTGGAAAATGCACCGGAAAAGATCCTTCAGTTCGGTGAGGGAAATTTTCTGCGCGCCTTTGTCGATTACTGGTTTGATATGGCCAACGAAAAAGTGGGCTGGAACGGCAAGGCAGTTCTGGTGCAGCCGATCGCGCCGGGTCTGGCAAAGCAGATAAATGAGCAGCAGGGGCTGTATACTTTGTATCTGCGCGGCCGCGAAAACGGCGAGAAGGTCGACCGCAAGCGTGTGATTTCCTCGGTGTCCCGTTGTCTCAACCCCTATGAGAAGGCGGACTACGACGCAATGATGGAAGTTGCGGTGTCCGATGACCTCGAATACATCGTCTCCAACACCACTGAGGCCGGTATCGTTTACGATCCCGCCTGCCGGAAGGATGACTGCCCGCCGTCCTCATTTCCGGCAAAGCTCACGCAGGTGCTGTACAAGCGCTGGCAGGCCGGCAAGAAGCCGCTGGTGATCCTGTCCTGTGAGCTGATTGACAACAACGGCAAGGAACTGGAGAAGTGCGTCGGCCAGTATATCGAGCAGTGGGGCCTCGAAGCGGACTTCAAGGCTTGGTGCGGTGAGTGCACGTTCTGTTCTACGCTGGTCGACCGCATTGTGCCCGGCCGCATCAAGGACGCTGCCGAGGCGGCTAAAATGGATGAGGAGAACGGCTATCACGACGAGCTGATCGATGTGGGCGAGGTGTTCGGTGTTTGGAATATCGAAGGTCCGTCATGGCTGGAAGACAAACTGCCCTTTAAAAAGGCCGGGCTCAACTGCATTGTCGTGCCGGACGTTACCCCGTACAAAAAACGCAAGGTGCGTATTCTCAACGGCGCACACACCGGTTTTGTGCTCGGCGCTTATCTTGCCGGCTTCGACATCGTGCGCGACTGCATGCATAACGAGCATATCAAGGGCTTCATGAATAAGATGCTGCACGAGGAAGTTATCCCGACCCTGCCGCTCGATAAGGATGATTTGGAGAATTTCGCAGCAGCTGTAGAGGACCGTTTCAACAATCCGTTTGTAGACCATGAGCTGATGAGCATTTCGCTCAACTCCACCTCCAAGTGGAAGGCGCGCAACATGCCCAGCTTTTTGGAGTACATCGAGAAGGAGGGCAAGCTGCCGGTATGCCTGACCATGAGTCTTGCTGCCTATATCGCTTTCTATTCGACCGACGTGCAGGAGCTGACCGACAAGGGCTTGGTCTGCAAGCGCGCGAAGGGCAACACTTACACCTGCTCGGATGACCGCTGGGCGCTCGAGTTCTACTGGGCGCACCGCGACGACAGCGATGCCGATCTGGTGCATGCTGTTCTGACCAATGAACAGATGTGGGATCAGGACCTGACCAAGATCGACGGCGTGGAAGCTGCGGTTCTGGCAGATCTGGAAAAAATCCGCACGGAAGGTGCGGAGGCTGCGTTTGCTTCCTGTCTGTAAGCGGGGAAATATGCTATGACAAAACTTATTCGCATTAACGAGCGGGATAATGTAGCGGTTGCGCTGCATCCTGTCAGCAAGGGCGAGACGCTGACCGCGGGCGGCGTGACCGTTACCGCAGTCGAGGACATCCCGCAAGGCCACAAGATTGCGCTTGAACCGATCGCAGAGGGCGCGTCTGTTGTCAAGTACGGCTATCCGATTGGACACACCACAGCGGCGGTTGAAACCGGTATGTGGGTGCATACCCATAACATGAAAACCAACCTGTCTGGTGAAGAGGAATATACCTACGCGCCTGCTGTTCCGTCGGTATCGGCTGTCGAGCCGGAAACCTTCATGGGTTTCCGCCGCAAAGACGGCCGCGCCGCGGTTCGCAACGAAATCTGGATTATTCCGACCGTCGGCTGTGTCAACGATGTGGCGAAAAAGATGGTCGCGGACAATCAGGATTTGGTGACCGGATCGATTGAGGGCCTGTATACCTTCACACATCCTTACGGCTGCTCACAGACCGGCGCGGACCACGCGCAGACCCGCAAACTGCTTGCGGCGCTCGTGCGTCATCCGAACGCGGCGGCGGTGCTGGTACTCAGCCTCGGCTGCGAGAATTTGCAGCACGATCAGTTCCTTGAAGAGCTTGGACCCTATGACGAGAACCGTGTCAAGTTCCTGACCTGTCAGGACGTGGAGGACGAATTTGCAGCCGGGCGTGCGCTGCTGGAGCAGTGCGCCGCATTTGCCTCGCAGTTTACCCGCCAGCCCATTCCGGTCAGCCAATTGGTGATCGGCATGAAGTGCGGCGGCTCGGACGGCCTGTCCGGCGTCACCGCCAACCCAACTGTCGGCGCGTTCAGCGATATGGTGATCGCCCGCGGCGGTTCAACCGTGCTGACCGAAGTACCCGAGATGTTCGGCGCCGAAGGCATGCTGCTCAGCCGCTGTGTCAGCCGTGAGGTGTTTGACAAGGCAACCGGCATGCTCAACAACTTCAAGGATTATTTCATCAGTCACCATGAAACCGTGTATGAAAACCCCTCGCCCGGCAACAAAGCAGGCGGCATCACGACGCTGGAGGATAAGTCCTGCGGCTGCGTGCAGAAGGGCGGCACGGCACCGATTGTGGACGTGATCGGCTATGGAGATGCAGTGACTGCGCATGGCCTAAACATGCTGTACGGCCCGGGCAACGACCTTGTCTCTGCTACAGCCATGACGGCGGCGGGGGCGCATATCGTGTTGTTCACGACCGGCCGCGGTACGCCGTTCGGTGCGCCCGCGCCGACCATCAAGATTGCCAGCAACAGCCAGCTGGCGGCAAAGAAGTCAGGCTGGATTGACTTTGACGCCGGCCCGGTGGCCGACGGTGAACCGATTAAGGATGCGGCGGCGCGCCTGTTCGATTTGGTTTTGCAGGTTGCCAGCGGTCGGCAGTCCAAGAGCGAGCAGCTCGGCTATCGAGAAATCGCCATCTTTAAGGATGGCGTCACGCTCTGAGGCAGGCATATGTTTTCTTTTGATATTACCTGATTCTCTTTTCTACTTTCTTTGAATGGAAAACGCCGTAGTGCTGAGGCTCTGCGGCGTTTTCTGATATGAAAAGAAGGCCGCATTGGCGGCCTTCTTTTTGCTATATGAGCGCTTTGTGGTACGATTTATTCGTTGGAGTGTTCTGCGGCGCGGGTTTGTTGGATTTCCTCCAGCAGGTGCTTTTGCGTATCGTCGAACAGCAGGCGTTTGTTGTGTGCAAAATAGGCTTCGCAGCCGAAGTTCTGGATGAACCACGAGGTAAAGTAATTCGCGGTCAGCTCGGTGGCGAACAGTACCATCTCCTGACTGTCGCCGATGGCTTCGTCGAGAAAAGCGAAGGCATTCGTGAGCGCGTGGTCGGTTTGGTCCGCCGCGTCCGCGCGCGCCTGCACGTCGGTCTGAAATTTTTCCTTGAGATAGTCGAATGCGCATCCAGCCGGAATCTTTTCAAGTGATAGTCCCTGCCGGAAGGCATCCAACCGTTCGGTCTCGCGCGACGCAATAAACAGCGCGTCGCGGTCGGTCGAACCGGCAGCACGGCGGCGGGAGAGCGCGGCACGCTTGTCGTCCAGCAGTGTGCCGAGCGTCTTTTCGCCCTCGCGGATGCGGATGAGGTCCTGATGCAGCGCATCGGTCAGACCGTCCAGCCGGTAGGTTTCGCGTGCGCTGTCGGCCAGTCGCGAGAGCAGTAGTCCCAGCACGCCCAGCTTTTCGTCGAACGGTGCGCCGGCAAGCTCGGAGGCGCGCACGCGCTCCCACGAGCCGTCGAGGATTTCCTCCACGCGGTAAACGCGCTTATATTTATCGTATAATTGCAGATAATTTGCAAAATCGCTGGCGACGCGCGGCAATTGCAGATACTGTTCGACCACCTGCCGGTCGACCGGTAAGCCGAGTGTTTCATATACCTGCATCAGCTCAGATAAGTCCTCCCAGCCGCGCGCGGTGACGAATTGCAGGCCGTCCGCAGTCGCTTCCACACGGTAAAAATGGTCGCGTCGAATCTCCAGATAGGACAAAATTGCGCCATGGATGCCGCGGCGGTAGGCGTATTCCTTCCAGACCGTGAAATCCTCCTCCACGTCGATGCGCTTGACGCGGTCGAGTGTGACCACGTCGAATTCGCGCACGGATTTGTTGTATTCGGGCGGGTTGCCCGCGGCAACAACCACCCAGCCTGCGGGCAGCTGCTGGTTGCCGAAGGTTTTGCACTGCAAAAATTGCAGCATCATGGGGGTCAGCGTTTCGGAAATGCAGTTGATTTCGTCGAGAAACAGAATGCCCTCGGAAACGCCTGTGCGCTCGACTTCGCGGTACACCGAGGCGATAATCTCGCTCATCGTGTAGGCGGTGACCGTATATTCCTGCCCGCCAAACTTCTCGTGATCGATATAGGGCAGGCCGAGCGCGGACTGTCGTGTGTGGTGGGTCAGTGTGTAGGACACCAGTCCAACGCCGGTCTCATCCGCAATCTGCTCCATAATCTGCGTTTTGCCGATGCCCGGCGGGCCCATCAGCAAAATAGGGCGCTGCCGGATGGGCGGGATGCGGTAAGCGCCGAATTCGTCGCGCGCGAGATAGGCGCGCAGCGCGTTTTTAATTTCGTTTTTGGCTCGTTTGATGTTCATCGTGGTTCTCCTATCTCGTCCTCACGCAGCACGGCGCGGATCGCCCATGGCGGGACGTTTTCGGGGTAGGCGCCGCCTTCGAGCATGACGAAGGCCGCGTCGTATTTGGGACGTTTTTTAGGGTAAATCCCCAGTCCGTCGGTAAAGTAAATCAGCCCGCGCAGATGGTGGAACGCCCCCTCGCTCACCAGCCGGGCAACATATTCAAATACCGGCCGAAAGTCGGTCGCGGACTGTCCGATCAGCTCGAAATGGTCCATATAATCGGCAAGATCACGAGCGCTTGTGATGCGTTTATCCGCGCGAATCTGGTCGTCGCACTGCAAAATGCGCAGATTGATATGCCGGAAAAAGCTCTCGCTGTCCTGTAACAGCTCGTAGGTGCGTGTGAGGAAGCTGCGTACCAGCTCACCCGAGGTGGACATCGAGGTGTCGACTGCGATGACAAAATCCTCGATTTTGCGCACCTCACGCGTTTCGAGCGGCTCGATGAGCGGCATGTTGCCAAAGTGCCGCAGGCCGTAGGCGTAGTAGCCGTAGTCGAAGGAGTCCGCGTCGACTGCGACTTCCTCGCGCAGAGCGGCAAAGCGTCGCAGAAACGCGCGATAGTCGGTGGTGTGCTGGGTGGTGACGGATAATTGCTCACGCACGGCTTCGCCGCCCATCGCCTGATTGGAGAACACGGTTTCCATCGCGGTCTGGGTGCGCTCGGCGGTGCGCTGCCACTGCTTGTCCTGCTCGTCGTCGCCTTCTTCGGGCCAGAGCGAGTGCTCATCGACCGCGAATACGCGCGCGAGGGTGGCGCAGTCATAGGAGCTTAACCGGTCGCGTCGGAATTGTCGGTAGATCGCTTCGGCGGTCAGCACGGGCATCTCCGCACGCAGGTTACGGTACAGGTTTTGCCGCCGCACAGAGGGCTTGTCCGCCTGCAAGCAGCGGTAATCCAGTGTGTCCAGTATGCTTTCGACCGCTACATCGCAGGCTAAATCCCACAAATCGCGGTCGCGGCCGCGCGTTTTGGCGGGATGGCGCAGCAGACAGTGAAATACACTATGCAGATACGCGCGGTTGACGCGTGAACGGCCGCGTTCGAGCTGCTGCGCCAGCCACGCACCGTTGAAGTACAGGCTGCGCGCGTCGGTGGCAAGGGTGGCGGTATCAAACCCGTCCGAGACAGCCAGCGCGGACAGCGCGGCATCCAGAAAGGGCAGACTCATATATAATTCGGTGCGGGCGGAGAACAAAATCTCGCGCCCGAGGGCGTTCCAGCGTTCGCTTTGGGGCATGGAAAAGCTCCTTTACAGGTCGAAGGTTTTGGCGCGGCCGCGGGCGGCGGTTTTGCCGGTCGCAGCGAGCAGCACGGACAGCGCCGCAGTCTGTTCCTTTTCACGGGCAGCATCGCAGGCGGCCTCCACATCGGCGGCAGTCAACACGCCGAGCGACAGCAGGAAGGAAATCGCCGCGCTTTCGCCGGCGGCAGCGCACTCACGCAGCAGCACGCCGCCATGTGCGCGCAGGCAGTCAAGGTAAGCCTCGCGCGCAGCGTCCGACAAAGCATACGGGACAGCCAGTCGCCGTGCTGCGACCCGTGCGGCAACCGCAAAGTCGTGCCGTTCGAGCAGACCGGTGAGCGCAAGGTCATATTGTCGGAAACTGAGGACGCCCGCGTCAAAGCACTGACGGTAGCCGTAGCCTGCGCCGTGGATGCGGCGCTGAAAGATATGCGCGGGGGAGAGGTCCTCGAGTTCCTCTGTGTAGGCGGGAAACAGCAGACGTGCAGGCGCGCCGCCGTCGAAGCGCACGTCCAGCTCACCCGCGTGCGCACCCAGCAGCTTTTGCAGGCAGGTCGGCGTATTCGGCTCAGCCCGCAGTACAACCGTGTGCAGTGCGCGGCAGTTCATCAGCGCGCCGCCGCCGAAGTCCGTGACTGTGTGGGGCAAGGTGATGGTTTCCAATCGGCGGCAGTTGTAAAATGCATAACTACCCACGCTTTGCAGCGCGGTAGGCAGCGAGACCGCGTGGATGGCGTTCGCGTCATGCACAGGCTCCGGCCCGCCGCAGGTGATGCGGACAGAAAACGTCTCGCGCCCGGAAAGGTCGGGGGCGCGCTCGCTGAGCGCGTAGGGGCCGAGCTGTGTAATCGGTACGCCATCGATATCGTCCGGCACGCGCACGGTATCATCGCGCGTCTCGCACCGCAGCACGGCGATGCCGTCCGGCACGCGCACGCAGGTCAGTAAAAGGTCGTTTTCGCCGTCGATTACGTGCATGTCCCGCCCTCCTTTTCAGATGATTTTCGTCTGGATTGATTATAGCACAGGCACAGCGGGGCGGCAAGGCATGTCGGGCATGCCGCAGCGGATGCTTCTTGTAATAAGAAAATATCAGGATAATAATTTATATTTTTTCTCAAAAAGTGGTTGACAAATGGGGGTGCTGCGAATATACTGTGACTATACCGACAAACCAATGACGAAGACGAGTAGCAGGGAGACCAAACCTCCAAGAGAGCCGCGGGTGGTGAGATCGCGGCAGGGAAGGACCTTGTGAATGGACTTTAGCAGGGCAAGGCGAACGGAGGAAACTCCAAGTAACTGCGACGGGGACTCCGCCCGTTATCCGGGGAGCACATATTGTTGGATATGTGAAAGTGAGCGGGCGTATTCTGCGTCAACCTGGGTGGTACCGCAAGAGTTTGTTTATCAACTCCTGTCCCATGATTTTCATGGGACAGGAGTTTTTTTATTTTGCTGACCCACATATTTCATATAAAAAGGAGAGAACCTACCATGGCAAAGATTCCGCACAGATTGTATTTAACCGAAGATCAGATGCCGAAGCAGTGGTACAACCTGCGTGCCGACATGAAGGAACAGCCCGATCCGCTGCTCCACCCCGGTACGCATCAGCCGCTGCCTGAGGAGGCGCTCTATCCTATTTTCTGCGAAAAGCTGGCGCATCAGGAACTGGACAGCACGGATCGCTATATCGATATTCCGGAGCCGATTCTGGATATGTATAAGCTGTACCGTCCGTCGCCCCTGTGCCGTGCCTATAATCTGGAAAAGGCGCTCGGCACCCCGGCAAAGATTTACTACAAGTTTGAGGGCAACAACACCTCGGGCAGCCACAAGCTCAATTCGGCCATCGCACAGGCGTATTACGCCAAGGAGCAAGGCCTAAAGGGGCTGACGACCGAGACCGGTGCGGGCCAGTGGGGCACGGCGTTGTCCGAAGCGTGCGCGTATTTCGGACTGGATCTCAAGGTCTATATGGTCAAGGTTTCCTATGAGCAGAAGCCGCACCGCAAGGCGGTGATGCAGACCTTTGGCGCGGATGTAACGCCGTCGCCTTCCAATACCACAGAGGCGGGCCGCGCCATTCTTGCGCAGGACCCGAACACAGGCGGTTCGCTCGGCTGCGCAATTTCCGAGGCGGTCGAGATGGCGACCACACATGAAGGCTACCGCTATGTGCTCGGCTCGGTGCTCAATCAGGTGTTGCTGCATCAGTCGATTATCGGTCTAGAAAGCAAGCAGGCGATGGAGATGCTGGACGAATATCCGGATATCGTCATTGGCTGCGCGGGCGGCGGCTCCAATCTGGGCGGTCTGATTGCGCCGTTTATGCAGGATAAGCTGCTGGGCAAGGCTGATCCGCGCATCGTCGCAGTCGAGCCCGCGTCCTGCCCGTCGTTCACCCGTGGCAAGTATGCTTACGACTTCTGCGATACCGGCCATGTGACACCGCTGGCGCGCATGTATACGCTGGGCAACGGCTTTATGCCGGCGGCAAACCATGCGGGCGGTCTGCGCTACCACGGCATGAGTCCAATTCTTTCCAAGCTGTATCACGATGGCTACATGGAGGCAGTTTCCGCCAAGCAGACCGATGTGTTCGAGGCGGCAACCCTGTTTGCAAAGGTGGAGACCATCCTGCCTGCGCCGGAATCCAGCCATGCGATTCGCTGTGCGATTGACGAGGCGCTCAAGTGCAAGGAAACCGGTGAAGCCAAGACCATTCTGTTCGGTTTGACGGGCACGGGCTACTTTGATATGTCGGCATACGAAGCGTATCACAATGGTACAATGACCAACCATGTGCCGACGGATGAAGAATTGCAGGTCGGTTTTGACACGCTGCCTGCACAGCCGGAATAAAATCCATTTCGTATGGAGGTGAGGCCTGCCGTGGACATGGCAGAGCATCTGCTCGAATCTGTTGTTTCCTGGGCCATCCTGTTATTTGAATATGTTGGCGTGGCAGTGATAGTGGCTGCTGGTGTACAGGGCGTCTGGCGCTATGTGCGCCGCGATCCGCTGACACGTTTGACACTTGCCAAGGGATTGTCGCTTGGACTGGAGTTCAAGCTGGGCAGCGAGATTCTGCGCACCGTAATTGTGCGCGAGTTTAAAGAGATTGGTCTGGTTGGTGCGATTATCCTGCTGCGCGCGGCGCTGACCGTTCTGATTCACTGGGAGATTAAAAACGAAGAGCGGGGTGCGGTGAAATTGCCGACAGAATAGGCCATACAATCCGTTTTATGCGAGCCGCCGGATATGTTTTTCGGCGGCTCTAATTAGAATGAGAGAAGGGATGGGAGACTGTCTGTGGAAGATGAAAAGAAATTGAAGAAAAATTTGAAAAAAAGATTGACAGAAGCGATGTGTTGTGGTATTCTATTTAGGCAGTCGAAACTGAGCAAAAAGTTCGACTGAAAAATACAAGTAAATGATTTGCGCCAGTAGCTCAGCTGGATAGAGTGTTTGGCTACGAACCAAAAGGTCGGGGGTTCGAATCCCTTCTGGCGTACCAAGAAAAGCCGTTATTTCAATCGAAATAGCGGTTTTTTCGTACTTTGTTGTACCTTTTGTAAAATAGCAAAAGTGCATTGGTGTTTATTTGGTGTTTATCTGGTTCAAAATTGGGCGTTCCCGCTTACGGGAGCGCCCTTTTTCTATGCCTGCTGTTTGAGCGGACTTAGGATGTCGTTTATCGTGTCAGCTGCGGCTACATCTGCACTTTGGATTGCGTGTGCATAGATGTTCGCCGTGGTGCTGGCCTGAGAATGCCCAAGACGCGCCGACACAGTGCGCAGGTTTATCCCGCTTGAAATCAATAACGTTGCGTTGGTGTGACGCAGGCTGTGTATCGTTACGGGCGGGAGGTCATTGCGCTTGACAAAATCGCTAAACCAGTTGGTTAGGGTGTCAGGCCTGAACGGCGCACCATCCCAGCGGGTAAATACCCGGTCGCTATCCTGCCATTGGTCACCGACCATCAGCCGTTGCTTGCTCTGCCACGCACGATACTCCTTCAACATAGGGATGCAGTTTGCTGGCAGTTTAATGGCACGTTGTGAACTTGCAGTTTTAGGCGTATCGTCAATCAACCCCTGTCCTGCAAGATAAACCGTGTTGCGGCGAACCTGCAGCACTGCATTTGCAAAGTCTATATCCTTCCATTGCAATGCGCACAGCTCGCCACGCCGCAGGCCGGTGTTGATCAGCAGCAAGATCATGGATCTGTATTGTATCGGTTCGTTGACCAGCAAAGCAATCAGATGAGCAGCCTGTTTTTCATCCAGAAAACGGGCTTCTTTTCGTTCAGCGCGTGGCGCTTTGACCCGCTTGCATGGATTCGAGGGGATAAGCTGCCACTGTACCGCAGTTTCCAGCATAGACGAAAGCAGACGGTGATAATGCAGCAGTGTTTTCCCTGACAGTGTTTCCTTGCCTGTTGGTTCAAATACCTCCCCAAGCGGGCGATTCAAGGCGGCGCTTATCTTCTCGGCACTATGGCGGTTGATATTATGTCCGGCCGAAAGGGATTCGATTGTTCCGATGCTCACGCCCGCGGACTTGGCAAATGCAGATTGTGTTGAAGGTATCAATTCTTTGAAGCTGGTTTTACACCTGTATTTTGTATCAGCGCGCACGCCTGGTTCGCTAAGATTCGCATAAAAAGCTGTGATATGGTTCGGGCGCAGTTTGTCCAGTCGGATATGCCCGAGTGCTGCAAGGGCGCGGGGCAGCAAGGCGGTGTAGGTGGCAAGCGTGCGAGGTTTTAACTGCTTTTCGGCATAGCCTGCGAACCACCTTTCGGCAAAGTCTGCAAACCGAATGCTTCCGTCCAGCACTTGACCGGTGCGGCATTTTTCTTCGAAAAGCACGGCCTGCCGGTTAGCCTCTTTCTGGATCTGCTTTGCGGTCATGCCATCGGGCGGCACCCATGTCATAGTGCGCCGGAGCTGCTTTCCGTTCAGATCGTAACCGCAGGATACGGTGATTCGGTAGGTGTCGCCGCGTTTCTGTATTGTGGCCATGTGATCACCTCTTTTGCTGATGAAAATGATCTATATTTTTTTGTTTTAGCTCTTCCAGCTTGAATTTAAGAAAAGAGTTCGTGCTTTCATGAAGATTCCATAAATCTTCCTCAGATACTTCTAATTCACCGTCAGGATAATTGATCCATAAGAAACAATCATCTTCTTTCCAGCCAGTACTATAGCCAATTTGCTTCAATTTTATTTCTAAATCAGCGCTCCAAAAATATGGACGCTTGCTTTCTGGATCATTCCAAAGAAACTCACCGACTTCTAGACCGAGTGCACCAGCCATGCGGGTTATTATCGCCATAGTTGGTTGGCGCTCATTAGTTTCATATCTGCGTAAACTCATCATAGAAATGCCGCTTTTTTCGGCAAATTCTGCTTGTGTAAGACCAAAAGCTTTTCTCATTTTTCGTATTTGCGTTCCAAATTGCACTTCCATAAAATCACCTCGCACAATTAGTATAGCACATATCAGAACCAAATGGAACAATTATTTTTCATATATTACTTGAAAATTGTTCTGTATAGTGATAACATAACTTTAAAATCATTCCGAACGGAACAATTGAAAGGAGGAGAGTGCATGGTGATCGATATAACCAAACTAGATATTGCCTTAGCAAAGCGCTGCCGGACAATGTCAGCATTGCGGGCAGGGGTATCACCACAAACACTTCGGAAAATTAGACAGGGCGGCGACGTGCGACCGGATGTGGTCGGAAGAGTGGCACAAATACTTAAAGTTGAAGTAACCGATATTGTAGAGGAGGGGCGGTAATGAGTACAGTACGCATGAGATTTCCTGCGCAAGCTTTAGAGGAGCTGCGTAAGGATGACCCGAACACACCGGTTACATTGAACCTGATACGCACGTTGGTTCGCCGCGGCGACATCCCCAGCGTTCAGGTAGGCCGCGGCCGTCTAATCAATTATGACGCACTGCTGGCATATCTTGAGAACCCGGCAGAGGACAAGCCGGAGCAGGTGCGTGGCATTCGGCGTATTGATGAGCGAGCGGGAGCGTGAGCCTATGAAGATTACCGATTACTTACCAACCGGCAAAGAAAATGCGATTCCCAGCAAAGAACTTGCGGCGCGGCTTGGTTTCGATACCGTGCGGGAGCTGCAAAGGGCAGTCGAGCGGGAGCGGCAGTCTGGTGCCGTGATCTTGTCCACCTGCTCAGATGGCGGCGGCTACTACCTGTCCGATGACCCGCTTGAAATAGCGGCATTCATTCGCACGCTCAATACCCGCGCCAGCAACACCCTACGTTCGTTGGAAAGCGCCAGGGCTGCACTGGATGAACTGACAGGACAAGATCGGCGGTGATCCCTTTGGGCTATGAGAAAATCCCCGATGAACTGCGCGCCTTACCGCAATGGGTTGTACATAAAGCAAAATGCCCTTATGACCCACGCACTGGATATCGGGCAAAGGCGCGGCAACCGAAAACATGGGCGACTTTCAGTGAGGCAGTGAACACAGGCGGCTATGATGGTATCGGCTTCGAGTTCATGTCTGAAAACGGGCTTGTGGGCATAGACCTCGACACGGTGCGTGATCCCGAAACCGGTTGGACAGATCCGCTCGCGTTGGAAATTATCGACCAACTCGATTCATACACTGAAATTTCACCGTCTGGCTACGGCTTTCACATCATAGCGCGGGGAACGCCTGCTCTTGAGTGGAACAAGGTCAAACTGCCAGTCAACCAGATTAAGCGGGTCGATGTGGATCTTACCACGGGGGAGGTCAGACGCGACAAGGACGGCAATACCCGGTACAAGCAGCCAGAAATCGAGATGTATACCGAAGGGCGCTACTTCACTATGACCGGCAATGTCTGCGGCGGGTATGGTATGCTGGCTGAAGCGGATGCGGCAATAGCAACGCTGCAACAACGGTTTTCCCGGCAGGACAGCCACATACAGCAATCACCGGCGAGCGCGCTCAACTGGGACGCGGAGATCGGAGGTAGTAGCCAGACATCTAGCAAGGTAGGCAAGGACTATCTTGCAATCGGGCTTGAGAAAGACAGCAGGTTCCGTGAGCTGTGGGACGGACACCGTCCGCACGGCAACGAGAGTGCGGACGATCAAGCCCTGATGAATAAGCTGGCCTATTGGTGCAACTGCAACGCATCGGCGATGATGAATGCTTTCAAGCAGTCCCCGCACTGCCAACAGAAAGACCATCAGCACATGAAGAAAGCGGTTATTCGGGAGGATTATTTACAACGTACTGCGGAACAGGCGGTCAAGGGTTGCACGCGCACGGCAGAGTACGACGATCTGAATTATCAAGACCGGCAGCAGGCGAGTGCTGCGCAGGACTTCGGACCAGTGGCAAACAGGTGCGAGACAGGTACAGCACAGGCCACAGACAGCTCGCAACTCGACATGCTGAATCTGACCATGATTTCCGCCGCCGATCTGCAAAAAGAACACCTTCCACCGATACAGTTCATTGTGCGGGGGCTGCTCCCGCAGGGTTCTAACATGCTGGCATCTCCGCCGAAATACGGAAAAAGCTGGTTCGTACTGGATTTAGGTTTGGCAGTCGCTGAGGGCCTAGAATTCCTCGGGCGCAAAACGCAAAAATGCGGCGTGCTGTACCTCGCGCTTGAGGACAGCAAGCGACGGCTGAAGTCCCGCATGAATAAGCTACTGAATGGGCGCAAGGCACCGGATAATTTCTATTTTGCCACAGATACCCGCGAGATCGACAACGGGCTGCGGGATGAACTGAGCGGGTTTATCGAAAAGCGCCCCGACACAAAGCTGATTATTATCGACACACTGCAAAAAGTACGTTCTGCCGGAAACGGTAAAGATGTGTACGGCAAAGACTATCGGGACGTTGGCGCACTGAAGAAGTTTGCGGACGAAAACAACTTGTGCATCTTGCTTGTGCACCACTTGCGCAAGATGGGATCCCCCGGCGATCCCTTTGAGCGGATCAGTGGCACAAATGGTATCTTGGGTGCGGTCGATACTTCCATGGTCATGACGAGAGAATCCCGCAGCGATGAGGACACACTGCTGTCTGTTGTGGGGCGCGATGTGGACATGCAGGAGATTTATATTTCGTTTGACAAAGACTCCTGCAGGTGGTCTGTCAAGGGTGACGCGGATTGGATCGCAGAGCAACGTACCCGCTTGGAATATCAGGATAGCCCAATCGTCAAGACGATTAAGAAGCTGCTCGAGCAGGGCGGTGGTCGGTGGGAAGGATCTATGAAAGACCTCCTTACGGCCGGGCAGTATATCACGCAGACCTATATCGATTACAACGAGCGGGCGCTGAGCAACAGTGTGAAAAAGCTGGAACGGTCACTGTTCAATTTTGACGGGATTATCCACGAGCGAACAAAGCACGGTTCAGGTGGTGGAAAACACCGTTTCTACTATACTGCATTGTCGCAGGATACCGTTGAGCTCGACCCGGATCAGCAGGAAGAAATCCCGTTTTCATCGTGAACCGTTACTATGTGAAACTACCGTTCATACCGTTCATGACCGTTACTGCACAACGAATGATACGCACGGTATGAACGGTATGAACGGTTAACGGTAAATAGGGAAAAGGAGGATTTATGCAAGACAAGATTATCCAGATTATTCCCGCGCCTTTCTCCATGTGGGCACAGTTCGATGTTGAGGGCGGGAAGAATGAGAAGTACATAGCCCCAGTGGTCTGCCTTGCGCTGGTCGAGGATGGTGTATCGGGGCAGGAGGTGCGGCCGATGTGCATTGATGTAGACGGATGCGTAGACTTTGCAAATGACATTTGCGCCGGGTTTGAGCGGATGCTATTCGAGGAGGGCGAGAAATGAGCAAGGACATAACCTGCCCGCTCGACAACCGACCATGCGAGCATAACTGCCCGGATCGATATATCGACCGGCCTGAAGGCGGTTGTCTGCTTACCACGGCGCTTGAACAAGGGTGCAGCTTGATCGCAATACACGATAATAACGTGGTAATCATGAAGTAGCCTGAGAAACGGGGGTGATGATATGGATGAAAAAACGAAATACTGTCCGCTGCTGACGGAAACAGGCAGCTTACACTTGCGGGAGTGCTTGAAAGAGCACTGTGCATGGTATGTGCGTTATTATACCGGAGAAGGGAACTGTGCGCTTAAAGATATTGCGACAAGTCTGACCGAACTGGGGCAGCGGTAACAAGGTAAACAAAAAACATAGAACAAGAAAGGAAGTCTAAAATGAATTTTGTAAAGAATCTGAGAGAAACCACCATTGAATACATCAATAAACTTGCTGCTCATAATGCGCAGATTGAAGCGCTCGATCATGACCGCGCCAATTACAAACAGAGCACTTATCTGGATAAGCGTCGTGATTTGGTAAAGCAGCAAGAAGATATTCTAAATGAAGGGCGCTACAAGATTCTTGATGTCGTAAATGGGTATAAACAGGATCTGACCGTTCGGTATTGTGCAAAAGGTGGCGACATTACTGATGACGCAAAGCTGTTTACCGGCAATATCCCGCTTGCGCAAGGCGATATCGAAGCGCTGGTGGACAAGTATACGGCGGTTGATAACATGACCATGCTGCGCATGATCTTTGACTATGCAAGCAACCACGATATCTACATTGACCGGGCATATTACACCGAAGCGATGCGTGCGCAGGCTGCGGATGTTCTGGGCGAAACAATGAGCGGCGCGCTCACGAGCGATATGACCGGCGCATTTGTCCAGAACGATTCCTTCTTCTATCAAAGTATGGTCCCGCCTGCCTTGGCGGGTGAATAACCCGTGTCTTGTATGGGATAAAGGTTGTTTGCTGGGGACATGCAAGTCCTGTGCTTTTTGCGCGAGATAAATTTAGGGGAGTCGTGAAATGCGACTGCTTTTCACCTCTCCTCAGCACAGCGGAGAGGTTGCTTGATGCTGTACATTTCAGCAAACACAGCGAAATAACCGTACAGGTAGATGATTTCGCAGTGTAGTGAAGCAATACAAAACGCAGACTGTTGGGGTACCGACAAAATGTCCGGTACCTTTGGCTGGAAAGCAAAAGCGGCAAGCCCTGCACGGCCTGCCGCTCTCCCGCTCGATTTTCTCTTGTGAGCTTATTCTACCACGAGCGGGAGGTTATGCGCAATGACAAATGAAGAGCTGGTCACGAAGGCCAAGACGGGCGATCGTGATGCACTGGCGCAGCTCTGGGAGCAAAATCGCGGATTGCTGGCAACCTTGTTCGGTGAGCTTGCACGCAAGGCTGGCGCGAGAATGGCCGCTACGGGCGTGACATGGGAGGACGTGGAACAATCCTTCTTCCTTGCGGTCGCACTCGCTGTGCGGCTGTACGAGCCGGAACGGGGCGTGCTGTTCTCATCGTTCCTGCGCTATCCTGTGAAAGCGGTCTTTTTTGACTTGGTCGGTTGGCGTACTGAGCATCAAAAGCGCGACCCGCTCGGGCAGTGTGCCAGCCTTGATGAACCGATCAGCGGCGAGGACGGAAGCCAGACACCACGCGGTGAGCTTGTTCCTGATCCAGCGGCCGGCCGGCAGTTCGAGGATGCAGAGGAGCGACTTTACACGGAGCAGCTGCACGCCGATCTGGAGGACTGCATCAGCACGCTTGACGAACACCGAGCGACTGTGATCCGCGCCCGGTACTTTGAGGAAAAGACGTTATCCGAGATTGGGGAGCGGCTCGGTGTAAATCAGCCGTGTAGGACAACTGGAGCGCGACGCAATGCGGAAGCTGCGCAGCGGTCGAAATATACAGCGGCTGCGGCAGTACCGCGAAATGATCATAAGCAAACACGCATACCACGGAACAGGCCTTAGCGCATGGAAGTATGGAGGCGGCAGTGTCGAGGAGAGGACGCTGGTTTATCTGGAGGGAAAGGGGGTGTTGTGATCTATCCTGAGATTTCTGAGACCCTAAAAAGGACTTGGGTAAACTTGGGCAAGGTTGGGGCAAGGTTGCAAATAGGACTGTCGCACAAATTGTGCGCAATTCCTGCAACTCCCCAAAAGGGTGTGTCGCAAATCTCACATCTTTGAAAACAGATTGATGGTAACATGCTACGCGGTTATCCGGCGATTTCTGAGACACTAGAAGGGTACGGTAAAACACCGTACTCCACAAGTGGGCACGGCATTTCCACAGCTTGTGGTCGAAAACAATTTCTTCCCGAAAGTCAAAAACCGCAAGTTTACCACAAGGCCATAAATCCAGATATCAAAAGCCACACCCGCTTGTTATGGT